>CAZBZZ010000105.1:0-3906 GCA_964496555.1 uncultured Candidatus Peribacteria bacterium | reverse complement strand
AGGATGTTTTATTCTCCGGCTTCTAGTAACTCTGCTATGGCTTCTTTCCATGCGGGTTTGTTTTTTGGATCATACCCTCCAAAGAGGTGATTTAAATTGATTCTTACTAATTCCTGAGCTTTCTCTGGAGTGCTTGTGTCTACTTCTCCATATTGTTCCAATGCTTGTATATATGCTGTCATTTCTTTGACGAATCGTTTTATTTGGTCAGGGTCTGTTAGCATTTGGAATGCTCTTATCGCAGTTCTATAATCTTTGGCTCCTGGTTTTTCGCCATTACTCTCTTCTCCTTCGAATCTTAATTTGTGAAACATATCTGATTGATTATTATTTTAGTAGAGGATATTACCATGATCGCTTTGCATGTCAACCCCTTGTTTCTTCTCAAAGCTTTCTATTGAATTCCTCCCCTTTTTTGTGTTAAATTTGCCCTTAGAATAACCTTATTCAAATGACTTCGGACAAAGACGACACCATGATCGACCTAAGCAAGCTTCATAAAGATGATTCCTCAGGTTCAGAGGAGGATATACGTCCTACCCCTTTTGATGGAATAGCGGATGAAGAAGGTTTGTCGGATGATGAATTTCAGATTCACCATCTCGATAGTGGATCAAAACCTTCTGATGAAATAGGTAGACTTAAAGCGGTTTCTGAAAATGAGGAAATTGCTCATGATCCGGCTTCGAAGGTTAGGGTCAAATTCGACAAATTCATCACTCTTGTTGCGACTCATACTTATGAAGATATTTTGAGGAAGAATGCAGATGAGGATGTGATTATTAGTACCAATCTTTTGACTGACTTGGCGAATGCTCATGAAGAGACTGATACTTCGAGTAAGAAGGTTCCAATGTTGTTTATTGTTGGGCTTTTTGTGGGGATCTTGGTTACTTGGTTAATTTTAAGAACTTAATCTATGGCAAAACTGAAATACAAACGCATCCTCCTAAAGATGTCGGGCGAAGTTTTCAAAGGCTCGCTCGCGAGTGGGATTGATTATGGAGTAGTGGTTGATTTTGCGAAAAGGGTGAAGAAAATTCATGACTTGGGAGTTGAGATTGGGATTGTGATTGGAGGTGGAAATATTTGGCGTTATAGGGATAACAAAGGTTCAGGGAAAGATAATTACGAACCTGATCGTGTTGCTTCAGATACTATTGGGATGATGGCGACGAATATGAATGCTTTGGCTTTTGAGGATGTCTTGAAATCGGTGGGTTGTGATGCGATTGCGTTGACGGCTTTTCCGACTCCGAATGCGATGAAGACTTATACTATTCGCAGGGGGCGCAAAAATTTGCGCAAAGGTCGAGTTGTGATTTTCGGTGGGGGAACTGGAAGTCCTTTCTTTACTACTGATAGTGCGGCGGCGATGCGTGCGTTGGAGATGAAATGTGATGTTTTGATGAAGGCGACGAAAGTTGACTATGTTTATGATAAAGATCCTGTGAAACACAAAAATGCGAAGAAATATACTAAGCTGACTTACTCTGAAGTTCTTGAACAGGAATTGGGTGTGATGGATATGACTTGTGCTTCTCTTTGCGAGCATGGCAAATTGCCGATGCTTGTATTTAACCTGAATAAGCCTGGTTTGATTGAGAAGGCTTGTAAGGGAGATAAAGTTGGAACAATTATTAACCCATAAAATATGACTGATGGTGCTATAAGTGCGGCTAAGACTGCCTTTGAAGCTGCTTTGGAACGAATGACCGGAGAATTTAAAAGATTGCAAGTTGGACGTGCTAGTGCGAACTTGGTTGATGGAGTTTTGGTCGATATGTATGGAACTCAACAGCCTTTGAAAGCTGTTGCAAATGTATCTATCCCAGATCCGAAAACTATTTCTATTCAGCCTTGGGATAAAAATGCTCTTGGACCTGTTGAAAAGGCTATAGTTGCTGCGAATCTTGGTTTGAATCCTATGAATAATGGAAATTCGATTTTGATCAATATGCCGCCGATGACTGAAGAAAGACGTGCTGAAGTTGCAAAGAGAGTGCGTGAGCTTTCTGAGGAAGCTAAGATTGGTATTCGTAATGCTAGGCAAGATGCTTTGAATTCTATGAAAAAAGCGAAAGACGATAAGGTGATTGCTGAGGATGAGTATTTTGGTGCTGAAAAGAAATTGCAGGAGTCTGTGGATGAATATAATAAAAAAATTGAAGAAGCTGCGAAGGAAAAAGAACAGGACGTGATGACTATCTAGTAGTGACCGGTCCCTCTCCCCTCAACCCCTAACCTATTCCTATGAATATTTTGAGTATTATAATTACAGTTGTTGCTTTTATATTGGTTTTTTCTATTCTCGTGCTTGTGCATGAGTTTGGGCATTATATTGCGGCTAAGAGGTCTGGCATTAAGGTCGAGGAATTTGGAATTGGATTTCCTCCTAAGCTTTGGGGGCGCAAGAAAGGGGATACGTTGTATTCGATTAATGCGATTCCTTTTGGGGGATTTGTTAGACTTCTTGGGATGGAGGGAAAGAAGCGCAAAGGAAAAGTGAATTTGAAGAATTTCTCTGATAGGAGTATGCGTGTGCGTGCGAAGGTGATGGTTGCTGGGGTTGTTATGAATTTGTTTTTGGCTTGGTTGTTGTTATCTGTTGGATTTGTGTTTGGAATGGAACCGCTTCTGGGGCCTGATGATGTTTTTACTGCTGTTGATGATGGTGTGATTCTCTTGCAAGAGGGGGCTGTGATTGAAAGTATTGAGGATGGAAAGATGGCGGCTGCATTTGATATTCAGGAAGGTGATGTTCTATATGAAGTTGGTAATCATAAAGTTGTTGATGGTTTGCAATTGGTAGGGTTTTTGGCTAATCCGGAAGGGAAGTTTACTGTGGTGAGAGAGAACCAAGTTTTGGATGGGTTTATCTCGAGTGAGGATGTTGCTAATTTTAATGAACTTTATCCTGGAGATGAGGATCTGTTTGGTGTTGAGTTCAATGATGCGTTTTTCTTTCCGCGTGTGAAAATCCATGAGGTTTCAAAAGATTCAAATGCCTATAAAGCTGGATTGAGAAATGGAGATGTGGTTTTGGAAGTCAATGGTCAACAGGTTTATGCGTTGTCTTTGTATAAGGATTTGGTGGCTAGTTTGGAAGAGGCTTATTTTACTATTGTGAGGGATGGGGTGAGGAAGGAGATCTTGATTGATGTTCCGGTTGAGAGGGGAGTTATTATTAGTAGTGTTGTTAAAGATGAAGCGGCTGAAGAGGCTGGGGTTCAGGATGGAGATGTGGTTTTAGCTGTGAATGGGAAGATGGTTCAGACTGCTGCTGAGCTGGTTACTGTGATAAATGAATCGCAGGATGAGATTTTGGCTTTTTCTTTGAATAGGGGAGGTACTCAGGTTTTCACTGAAGTAGAACCTAAGGATGGGAAAATAGGAGTTTATTTATCAGAATTGTATTCTGGTGAGTATGATGAAATTAGTGTTTATAATATAGATCAATATACTTCGGTTCTGGACATAGAGGAGGAGCAATATCCGTTTTGGAGTGCGCCTTTGCATGCTTTTGGTGAGACATGGAGGATGACGAAGATGACGGGAGTTTATCTGGTTGATTTCTTGAAGGGATTCTTCAGTTCTGGAGAGGTTCCGGATGGAATTACTGGGCCTGTTGGAATCGCAAAGATGACGGGTGTATTTGCAATGGAGGGGATCATTCCTCTTATTAGGTTTATAGCTCTGTTGTCTATCAGTTTGGCGGTTTTGAATATTTTGCCATTTCCTGCTCTTGATGGAGGGAAGTTGTTGTTTATTTTGATTGAGTTTATTGCGGGGCGAAAGGTGCCTAGTAAATGGGAAAACTACATTCATTATTTGGGGTATATTCTGATTTTTGTGTTGTTTTTTGCTGTGACCTATCAGGATATATTAAGGTGGTTCATGTAGGGT
>CAZBZZ010000104.1:0-3908 GCA_964496555.1 uncultured Candidatus Peribacteria bacterium | reverse complement strand
CCTAAGGGGAAAAAGGTTTCGATGTATGTTTGCGGACCTACTGTTTACGATGTTGCTCATCTTGGGCATGGGAGAAGTGCGGTGTGTTTTGATGTTGTACGTCGTTACTTGAGATACAAGGAGTACGACGTAAAGTTTGTTTCTAATTATACGGACATTGACGACAAGATGATAAATAGAGCTAAGGAGGAGGACGTCACAGTCCCTGAGTTGGCCGAGAGGATTATTCCTGAGTACGAAGAAGATTATGACGCCTTGGGTGTTCTGCCGGCTGATGAGGCCCCTACTGCTACTTCTTACATTGATGAGATGGTCGATTTTGTGAGTCGAATGCAGGATGCTGGAGTAACTTATGTTATTGAAGGAGATGGCGTTTATTTTGATGTTTCAAAGTCAGCTGAGTATGGAAAATTATCTGGGCAGAAATTGGAGGAGTTGAAGGTTGGAGCTCGAGTTGCTGAAAATGAAGAGAAGAAAAATCCTTATGATTTCGTTGTTTGGAAATTTGCAAAAGATGGAGAACCTCATTGGTCTTCACCTTGGGGAGATGGTCGACCTGGTTGGCATCTTGAATGTAGTGCAATGTCTTGGAAAATCTTGGGTGAAAAGTTTGATATACATGGTGGTGGAGGTGACCTCACATTCCCCCATCACGAATGTGAAATTGCTCAGAGTGAAAGCGTGTTTGGGTCTGGCTCGTTCGCTCAATATTGGATGCATAACGGTTTCATAACTGTTAATAAAGAGAAGATGAGCAAGAGCCTTGGTAATTTCTCTACCTTAAAAGACATCCTGGGTAAGTACTCAGGACAGGTTGTACGCTTGATGTTCTTGCAGACTCATTACTCTAATCCTATTGAGTTTAGTGAGGATTTACTTGAGCAGGCGAAGGCGAGTTTGGCGCGGATTCATGATTTTGTAAGAAATTTGAAGGCTTCGAATGGTGATTCAATGGATTTTGATTTAGAGCCGTTCGTTGAGAAGTTTGAGACTGCTATGGACAATGATTTTGATACTTCTGGTGGTTTGGCAGCTGTTTTTGATTTGATTAAGGATGTTGGATGGGATTCTGGATATCAGGCTGATCCTATCTTGAAGCTTTTGGAGGTTTTCGATGAAGTTCTAGGTGTTATCTTTGTCGAAGAAGGAGAGTTAGACGATGAAGTCGAGGCTTTGATAAAAGCTCGCGAAGAAGCTCGTGAGGGGAAGGATTTTGAAAAAGCTGATCAGATCAGAAATGATTTATTGAAAAAGGGTATTGAGATTGAAGACACTCCTAATGGTACTCTTTGGAAGAGGCTTTAGGCGTGTTACGCTGAGTTAAGCGGTTTACTCAAGCCTTATTTCATGATATAATAATAAGTGACAAAAATAAATATTTGTTAACCAAAACAAAAAATGACAAAAAACAGTAAGATTCTAGCTAGTGGCCTGGTAGCAGTCCTCTTGGTAGGAACCTTCGTCTTTTATGGCGGTGGTGATCTCTTTCAGGGTAGGTTTTCTAGGGATGGAGTGGATAGGGATGTAAGAGTGGATACGGACAGAGGTGCTGATGCTTCGGAATGCAATATGGCTCATGGGAATCATGCTCCACCCTCTGGTGTAGTGATCAAGAAATGGGATTCAGTTAGATTCAAATGGAACGGACCTGGTTGTTCTGAGTATGATTTTAGTCAATATTCGCTTTGTTTCGAGAATGCTTTCCCTGCTTCTGATGCGTTGATGGATCAGGAATTCTGGTGTATTGGAGTGATTCCTCATTCTAATGATTGGACTTTATCTGCTGAAGACTGGGCTCTCATTGACGGAGCAATGAAAACTACAAAAAATGACCAAGGTCATGTTGGTATGCGTTGGTATGTGATGTCAAAGTTTGGGGATTCATTTGAAGGAGAGACCTTAAAAACTGAAGGTTGGGAAGTTACTTATCTGAAATAGACTGAATGTCAAAAATAGAAGAGGAGGCTATTAACCTAGTCTCCTTTTTTAAATATACTTATACAACTTCTTTATATCCCCTGATCCCATTGCGACGATGATTCCGTATTTTTTGCCGTTCTTTTTGATCCATTTCGCAGTATCTTTTACGTCTGTTGTGTGGTGGACTTTCTTTTTGTGTTTCTTTATTTCGTCAATTAGTTCTTGAGTTTGGATTAGTTCCATTTGTTCTGCCGTATCGCGATTGCGGAGAATGTCAGGGATGAGAACTTCATCTGCAGCAGAGAAAGCTGAACCGAATTCCTCGAGGTAGTTTTTGATTCTGACGAATTGGTGGGGTTGGAAAACAGCCAGAAGTTTCTTTTTTGGGAAAGTTTCTTTTATTGCTTGGAGAGTCACGTCTATTTCTAGGGGGAGATGTGCATAATCGTCGTAAAAATCGAAACCTTTTGACTTAATCTTCTTGAGTTCCATTCTGCGCCAGCAACCTTTGAACGCCCCGATTCCAGCTTCGATCTTGCGATTTGAAAGGCCAAGGTATTCCCCTATTACGGCTGTGAAAGCTGAGTTTCTGATATTAAAACTTCCTGGAACTTTTGGGTTTATTTTTATTGATTTGTCGTTGAGCTTGAGTCTGTGATTCTTCAAGTAGTAATGATCTTTTTTGTCTTTTAATTTTTGATTACTGGTGATTTTCACTACCTTTGTGTTTGCTTCTTTTTCAATTCCTTTTGAGAATTTGTCGTCTGCGTCTGTTATTATCAGACCTGATTTTTTTACTTTTTTACAAGCTTTACCGAATGACTTGATGTATTTCTCTTGAGTTTTGAAGTAGTCGAGGTGGTCGCTGTCTACGTTAAGCACAGCCAATACATCCATCCTGTAATTCAAATAAGCGTCGCGGAATTCGCAAGCCTCAACTATTAACAAATTGGACCTCCCTATTCTGTAATTCTTGTTATTCATCTCCTTCATCTTCGTTCCCAGCACTACAGTTGGATCGAGGCCAGCTTTTATGGCCATCAAGGCAACCATACTTGTTGTAGTGGACTTTCCGTGAGTTCCTGTGATCGCGATGGTTTTGTAATTTTTTGTGAATTGCCCGAGTGCTTCGGGGTATGTGAGTGTTGGGATTTTAAGTTTTTTGGCCTTTAGGAGTTCCGGATTGTCCTCTTCAATTGCGTAAGAGTGTACGACTAAGTTTGTATTTGGGGTGAGATTTGATGCTTTGTGTCCAATACTTATCTTTATCTTGGCTTTTTTCATCTGCTTTATGTGGTCTGAATCTTCTATGTCGCTACCTGTTATTTTCTTGCCTTGATCGTTGAAAATTTGAGCAAGGGTACTGATGCCAATTCCTCCTATCCCTATGAAATGTATTTTTTTAGCTTTTGTAATCATTGACCGTATGGTACAAATTTATTCGTATGAGTTCAAATTTTTCGCACACATCGGGGCTTACAAAATTTATCATTATTGTTGAGTTTGTTTTGGTTGCTTACTTGATTTACTCTCTTACTCGCAATGTTTACATCAGTTATTTGGTGGATCGGTACATTGATACTTTTGAGCTTGAAAACACAATGATTGCAGAGGAAAACAGGATGAAAACGGAGGATTATTTGTACTTTACTTCAGAGGAATACATAGACAAGATTGCTAAGCAAAATTTGGGGCTTATCAATTCTGGAGAGGAGGTCATAATAATATCTCCTGATAGTTTGGGGTATGAGACTGGCGGGAACGAAAATGACGAAGGTTTTATCGAAGAGTCTGATGATGTTATGCGCTTTAAAACTCGTTCGAATCCTCAGAGTTGGTGGGATTTCTTTT
This sequence comes from uncultured Candidatus Peribacteria bacterium, assembly GCA_964496555.1. GTDB lineage: Bacteria > Patescibacteriota > Gracilibacteria > UBA1369 > LOWO2-01-FULL-3 > JABILX01. The sequence goes on along the minus strand of CAZBZZ010000104.1, from coordinate 137 downwards.
TTGGTTAGAGATTTAAGGGTGAGATCAGTTTGACTTTCATGTGGAATTTCATTACTATCCTCTCGCTTTCCCAAGAAGTCTTTTAAATTATCGCGGGGTGGAGCAGAGGCAGCTCGCAAGGCTCATAACCTTGAGGT
>CAZBZZ010000103.1:0-3974 GCA_964496555.1 uncultured Candidatus Peribacteria bacterium | reverse complement strand
GACTCTTTTTCTGAAATCAGGAAAGTTTCAATTCATGATTTCTTGCACACAAAGTTGAAAGAAGGAGAAGGATTAGACATTCCGCGTGATTTTTATTTAGATCCTTTTCAGGAAATGTTTCTGGAATTGATCCATCATAATGTACTTACTCCTATGCTACAGGCTATACAGGCTTCTAATGCCAGTTTAAAAGGACAAAAACTTATTGGTCCCACAGTTATGGATACTCTGGGTAATATTGGGGATGCCGCAATGAACTCAGTTACAATTGAGGGGAGTAAATTTTTGGTGAGGTTAGCTAAGCATATTGTGAATTTCATCTTAACTTTACAAGACTCATCTAGTGGAGGACATATGATTGAAACTTATTGTGCTGTAGGAGTTATGTTGGAATCTATTTCTGGTTATCAATATATAAATGATGAAGTTGAAAATACACCTGTTATAGGTCCTATATACAAAGCTCTTAGGATAAAGAGAGAGGCTATTCGTTTTGGTTTAAATGTTGGACAAGATCTAATGGACGTTGAGTATGAGGGCGTTGATTGGGATGAACTAGTTAGAGTTTATGACAAGCTTGGAGGAGTCATAATGAACACACATACTCTTTACCAAAGAAGCCCTGAGGAAGCTAGAGGGTTGCGTTCTCAGAAATCTCCTGATGATTTAAAAACTGTGGCTGTTGTCTTGAGGCTGTTGTCAGAATTTAAAAAAATTAATGGATTAGCTACGAATGACAGGATTATGATCACATTCTGCATGAGAACTATTGGCTTGATAAAAGATGATCATGAACTTGCTAATTTTGCTGAAGGGCTTAGACCTGTTCTTGATGATATGGTAAAAAAATACCCCGATGCTATTGCTAATGAATTTGGACTGTATACTGAAACTCTTGATAAGATTCCTCATTCAACCTTGATGAATGCAATTCTCCCTGCAAGACCAAGTTCAGCTAAAGAGGAACCTTCTATGGCATACACAGCTTTCTTTGACTCTATTGAGGAAACCTTGATTCACTTCAAAGATGAAATGCCGAGGCCTCATTTTCTAGCTGCTTATATGGTAGCTACTAACTTGAGAACTCTCTTGCAATCTGAAAATAAAAAAGAGGAATTTATCGCTCTTGGTCAACGTTTAATTGGATTACTTCTTTTTTCACGTGAAAGTCAGGATTATTTTGTTGAGCGAGTCAATGTCCTTGGATTGATTGACGATCTTGAAAATAAAATACTGAGTGATCCTAGGTTGTTTTGGGCCTCAATGTATTTAGACTATCGTAATTCTCGAGAAGGATAGCCTATACATTAAGATTCCCTATTCACGATTTAGTGTGCTTTTTTTCTTTGAGGTTTTCGTATATAGTGTGGACCCTATTTGATTAATTTTCCTTATATGGGTCCAGAAAATGGCGGTGCGAAGAGTGAGATTTTAAAAGGTTTGAATGAGAAACAGGTTGAAGCTGTCACTTGTGTTGATGGCCCTCTTTTGGTTATTGCCGGAGCTGGTTCTGGGAAGACGCGTGCTTTGACTAACAGGATTGCTTATTTGATTCGTGAGAAAGGTGTTTCTCCGTGGAATATTTTGGCAGTTACTTTTACGAATAAAGCTGCGAATGAGATGAAGGAGAGGGTTGTGAAGTTGTTGGGATCGCGAGTGGATTCGTCTACTTCTTTTTCTGGGAATTTTTCTGACATGACCCGAGAAGATATCCCTACTATTGGAACTTTTCACTCGGTTTGTGTTCGGATTTTAAGAAAACATATTCAGCTGCTTGATTATGAAAGTGCTTTTGTGATTTATGATACTGCGGACCAACAAATATTGATGAAACAATTAATGGAGGAAGTTGGGATTAGCCCGAAGGCTATGAATCCAAAGGCTGTTCTTGGGGCTATTTCAAATGCAAAGAATCAGCTGATTGGACCGGATAATTTTTCTCAGTATGTGAATAGTGAATTCATGGGAAAAGTCGCGATGTTGTATCCTTTGTATCAGAAACATTTGAAGAGGAATAATGCTCTGGATTTTGATGATTTGATAATGAAGACTGTTGAGTTATTCCGAAATTTCCCTGAGATTTTGACGGAGTATCAGGAGAAGTTTCGTTATATTTCGGTGGACGAGTATCAGGATACGAATCATGCTCAATATATTTTGATAAAGTTGTTGGCAGCGAAATACAAAAATTTGTGTGTGATTGGGGATGAGGATCAAAGTATTTATAGCTGGAGAGGTGCAACTGTGAAAAACATCATGAATTTCGAAAAAGATTATCCTGAAGCGCGAGTGGTTTTGTTGGAACAGAACTATCGATCGACTCAGGTTATTTTGGATGCTTCTCATAAAATCATATCTAAGAATGCAGGGCGAAAAGAAAAGAAATTGTGGACCTCCTCGGAGGGTGGCGAGAAAGTGAGACACTGGCTTGCTCAGAATGAACGACATGAGGGGGAATTGATTGCTAATGAGATTTTGGAACTTTTGAAACGGTATGAAAATCCTAATCATAACGACTTTGTTGTTTTGTACAGGACAAATGCTCAGTCTCGTGTTTTGGAAGAAGTTTTCTTGAGAACTGGCTTGCCTTATAGGATTGTTGGTGGAATCCGGTTCTACGAAAGAAAGGAAATCAAAGATACGCTCGCGTATTTGAGAGTTCTTCAAAACCCTAACGATAGTGTTAGTTTGCTTCGTATAGTAAATGTTCCTTCTCGAAAAATTGGTGGAAAAACCTTGGAGGTTATCCGTGGTTATGCAAATCGACAAGGTGTTTCTTTGTTTGGAGCGATGGAACAAATCCGAGCTGTTGATGGGCTTTCTGATACGAAAGTAGTTGTGATTGAAAAGTTTGTTGAGCTGATAAAAGGTTTGCAGAAAGTGAATGCTGAGTTTGCGGCGTCGGGCGTTATAAAACATGTTTTGGAGGATGCTGGGTATAGTAAGTTTTTGGATGATGGGACTTCTGAAGGAGAAGCTCGCCTTGAGAATGTACGGGAATTGATTTCAGTTGCTTCTAAATATGATGGATTGGAAGCTGGACTGTCTCTGAGTGTTTTCTTGGAGGAAGTTAGTTTGATTGCAGATATTGATTCGTCTGATGATGGAGATAATGCTGTTACTTTTATGACTATTCATAGCGCGAAGGGATTGGAATTCCCTTATGTTTTTGTTTCTGGTTTGGAGGAAGGGATTTTTCCACATAGTAGGAGTTTGTTGGAGCGTGATCAGTTGGAAGAGGAGCGTCGGTTGATGTATGTAGCTATGACTCGTGCAATGGAGGGATTGTATTTGCTTCATGCTATGGAGAGAATGCTGTATGGCGAATATCGTTCTAATGCGCCTTCTCAATTTTTGAAAGATATTCCTGAAGAATTAGTTGAAAGTAATTTTGGTGGTCGTAGTGGTCGTATCGGGCAAGTGTTTGATAGAGTTAAAGGAACTCTTGGTCTTGAAGGGATTGGAGAAACTCCTGTACCCTATGAGGGGTCTGGTGGATTTAAGGATGCGGCTGATTCATTGGAAGATCAGACTTATGAAGATGTTGTTTATGAAGTTGGGAATAAAGTTACTCACAATGTTTTTGGAGTTGGAGTTGTTGTCGAGGTTCAAGGAGGAGTTATCACTGTTGCTTTTGATGATCCGAAGGTTGGTGTTAAGAAGTTGGCGGCTTCGGTTGCCCCGCTTAAGAAGAGTTAAGGAGGAGGATGGGAATTTTAATATAAAAAAGGCCCCCTCGTTTTTGCGCGTGAGGAGGCCCGGTGCTTGAGCTTGAAGCTGCTTGGTTCTTGTTTAGGCGTGTGGCCTGAAAGTTAAGCGCGTTCAAACTACGCTGCCTTTGAAAAAGCTGCTGGTTGTTTGCGTGGGTTGGTGAGAGTCGTGTGTGAGCTGCTACCAGATGCCGTAGAGCTTGAAGGAATCGGCGAAGATGTACATGTTCTTGGTCTTGGAGGGGAGCATGAATCCGTAGGTTT
>CAZBZZ010000102.1:0-4004 GCA_964496555.1 uncultured Candidatus Peribacteria bacterium | reverse complement strand
AGTCATCTTTTCAGAATTTTCAGAAACAACTGCCTCTGAAGTATCACCCTCAGTAGTTACCCCAAGAACAATCTTCGCAACATCAGGCACAACAAAAGCAGAACCAGTTCCCTCAACAGTTAATTCGTGAGGATAATGACCTTCCACATTTTGCCAGATTTCATAAATCCGAAATCCCCAAAAAGACATCAATCCAACAATAAACACAATCGCAAGAGTAAACACTCGTTTCGAGACATCAAAAATCTCGATCTCAGTTTCAATCTCAGGTGTAGTTTTTTTAGCCATAAAAATAAGGTTAAGAATTTAGCTCACATTAGAGCTCATGGATTATAACTCCACCATACCAATGATGTAAAGAAATCCCTATGACCGCTTCTTTTCCTCCTTTCCATTCACGTAAACTTTCATCTCCGGTTGAATTTGCACATTCACAGGCCCAGCCTCCGTCTCCATCTTCAATTGAACATATTTCTGTGGCAATTGACCAACAGCTTTGAAAAGAGACTCACTCGCATGAGCAAGTTCCTCTTCTTTCTGCAGCTTAAGCTCACGAAGCTTGTTGTAATATTCTTCTTCAGCCAACTCGCTCGCATGCTCTTCCTCCATATCCTTGATTTGAGCTTTCAGGTCCTTCGAAGCAGCCTTGAGCTGAACATATTGATCCGTCGCAAGCTTCTCTTCAACTTTCATATCCTTTTTAACCTCTTTAAGAGCAGCCTTTATTTTCGCTATATCTTTGAGCGCTAATGAAATTTTATCTTCAATCATTTTGGAATTTTTTAAGGGGTAAGTGAAAAGATTTTATAGAAAAAGTACTCAAGGAAAAAGAGCACAATTAAAAAGTAAGATTGACATAAGTTAACAAAAGGGAATAGGATCAACTCTTAAACATAATAAGGATGAAAAACCTTACAATACCATCATTAGTTCTACTTGCTACAACAACCACAGGTTGTGCTAATTTCGATCTTCCCGAAACCGGAAAACCAAAACACCCACAACTTTCAGAAGAACCAACAGTATCCGGAAAGACTGCGCTCACAGCAGCACAAGTAAAAGCAGTACACCCAATCCTTCCAACTTGCAACGAACTTCACCAGGACCTAGTAGCAATGGGAATCCCATTAAGTGACGAAGATGAATGTGCTGTACTTGCAGACGGGGTAACAGAATTATGCCTAAAGAAAAAAACTAAAAAGATTAAAAACGAAGACGGAACAAAATGTACAGTAACTAAGGCAATTCATTTGCAATTCAAAAGAGCCAAAGGTGTCAAACACAGTAGTGAAGACAGCGGCTCTTTCAGAGGCACCTTTAGATTTCCTTGCATCGATAATGATGAACAACATCCAATCGCCAGAGACGGCTTGGGCCGACCAATTCTTCCAGAAAATCTCACAGAATCCCTCAAATCACTCGAGAAACTCATCCAATTGAGAGGATTACACGGCCCAAATCCAGACTGCGAAGAACTTAGATTCACAATAATAGCACTTGGAGATTTCATAGGTGCTCACATGTTAAGTGATGATGATACTCTGATGCTAAAAGGCAACCTCACAGAAATCGAACTTGAAGTAGGATTCACAAGCGAAGGTAAAATCAATCAAATCGCCGTTAAATTCCTACAACCTCCAGACATAGACCCAGCAGAAACTCCAGGAGAATTCAGAGGAGGTATGACCATGGACTGCACTCTACACAAACCATGGGAAGGCACAATTACAGGCTCACAACCACCACAAAATTAAGATTCCGAATAACCTGGTGGGTCTGCTGGGATTCGAACCCAGGACCGTCTGCTTAAGAGGCAGCTGCTCTACCAACTGAGCTACAGACCCGAAGGAAGCGTCGCGCTCACCCATAGGTAAAACGACGCACCAAACCTTAACCGAATTCCTATTCAAATTCAAGAAAATTTCGCGTATATTCAGGCAGATGAAGCAAAACCAAAAAAACATCCTCCTTTTCACTGACACTCCCCTAGTAGGAGGAGCAGAACTTCAAATGTATCTGCTCTCCAAATTTCTCGATCGCAAAAAGTTCAACCCAATAGTCTGCCTAGGCCCATATGAAAGCCTCGACAAACTCGCTGCAAACCTGGAAAACGAAGAAATCACAGTCACCAGACTCCCAATCAAACACAAAAACGATCCAGCGCAAATCAAGCATCTCAAAAACATAATCAAAGAACACAAAATCGACCTCATACACATTCACGTATGGAATCCAGCCAGCGGACGCTTCGCATACCTCGCCGGAAAACGAACCAAAACACCAATCATCACAACCGAACACGACCCCTTCAAACTCAACCCAATTAAAAACACAATAAAAAAATCCCTACTCAAACATGCACAGAAAATCATCACAGTCTCAAAGCAAAACAAGACCGTCCTCGAAGACCTATATCCAGACCACAAACACAAGATAAAGGTAATCCACAACGGGATAGACACAACATGGTGGAAATCACAAATTCTCTCTTTCAACGCAAAAGATCGCACAAAACTACGTGAAGACCTATTCAACGCAGACGACAAAACCCTAGTAGCCCTAACGGTCGCAGAACTTCACCCGAGAAAAGGCCTCCACTTCCTACTCCGAGCAATCCAAAAAGTCCTCACTCAACTCCCACCCAAAAAAGCAGAAAATCTACGATTCGCCATAGCAGGAAAAGGCCCACAAAAAGAAGCACTCGAAAAACTCATCAATAAACGCAACCTCGAAAATCACGTCATCCTCCTCGGCCACAGAAAAAACATTCCAAACCTGATGGAGAGCGCTGACATGTTCATACTTCCATCAGTACGTGAGGCATTCGGACTCGTAAATTTGGAAGCAATGGTTTCAGGCCTCCCAGTCATCGCAACTCGCGCAGGCGGCATCCCTGAAATCATCACAAACAACAAAACCGGCCTCCTCGTACCAACCGAAAACGAAACCAAACTAGCAGAAGCTATTAAGAAACTCATCACTTCTCAGAAGACCCGCCAAACCTTTTCAAAAGCTGGCCAAGCCATTGTGGCATCCAAGTTCGACGCGAAGTTGATGGCAAAGAAGTATGAGAAGGTTTATCAGGAACTTGCATAGCACTATCCTCCGGAACCGAATCCTCAGCCTCAGCAAAAACTTCCTGCTTCAAAACAGTCAAAGACGGTTGCCCATCTTTCCCATACATCCCCGTCCCAAGAGTCCCCTCGTCATCCAGCGCAATGTCCCCATTTGCAAAAGCACGAGCCGCTCCTTTCCCCAATTCTTCTCCTCTTTGAGTATCAACTAGATCAAAACCACCACTCTCTTCAACAAGAGCCTCCTCTATATCAGAAGATCGTAAAATCTGAGTATCAATATAAGGCTGTACATCATCTTCCACTGCTTCAATATCAGAAAGCACCATCATTTGAGTAGCTGCCACACGAGTAGATTCTTCACCAACCCCCTCTTCATCACCATCATGCTCTTCCAAAAAAGAAGTAAAAGAGACTTCCTCCATCTGCGAAGACCTCCCCTCCTCTATCAAAACAGCAAAAATCCTTAAAAGGTTAGTACTAAATTTATCAGCCTCCATAAGAGCCTTCATCAAATCAAGACTTGTAAACAACTCAATTTTAGCCTCAGGAGACAAATTATATAAAACAGTCAACTCTTCAATTGTAGCCCCTTTTTCTCTCAACAATTGAATCAAATCACTAAATAAAATTCCATAAGCTTGTTCAGGAGGCATCTCAGCAATAGGCCCCTCATAACCATCAGACTGACCATCGTCATCAGGCCTCCAAACAATCTTAGCCACAGTATAAAAAGAAGGCTTAGCAATCAAAGCAGCCATACAATCACAAGCCACAGCATACTGATCAGAACTAATCCGAACCTCTACTCCCCCACCTTGTTGTCCATCAAATTTATTTACCATAGACAAAAACATAACATATTTACAACCGGGGTCAAGCCCCCCGTAATGGTTCAATAGCTTGGCAACACTTGGGGTAAGATAATAC
>CAZBZZ010000101.1:0-4016 GCA_964496555.1 uncultured Candidatus Peribacteria bacterium | reverse complement strand
TTCCATAAAAGAACACATCCTTCAAATTAAACAGCCGAGCACGATAGCCAAGGCACCAATAAACTTCATGAACCACAGCGACACGCCTACTGATGAGATCGCTTTATAAAGCCCAAGACCCATCGCCAAATACGACAAGAAAATCGCAAGCGAAAACAGAAGCCCAGCATACAAAGCGCGGCGCTTCACGCCTCCCGCCAAAATAGTCGTCAACAAAATTATCAAGACAGCAAACGCACAAGGATTTATCGCATCCACCAGCGCCGCTCCAATCAACAAAGGAATCGTTAATTGTTTCTCACTGTCGGTAGTCGTTGGATCAAAATCATCACCTTCGCCCGACCCAGAATCATCCGGATCTTCCTCTCCAGAATTCGCAAGAACCCACGCGTCATATTTATCATCCAAAAATTCCTCCGCAGGCTTGTCACCAATATAATACCCAGTCGAAGTCACAGTGAACGGCACGCCCCGATCAAACAAATCAATCCCAAAATGATCGGCGACTTCACCCATCTCTTTGGCATTCGCAGGGTCGTGATAAACCTCCTTAAATTCAATATCAAAAATTTCATCATAATCATTATCTTCAATATGTTCTTCAAGTTTTGCGCAATGCGGACAACCATCTCCGACATATATAACGATATCGTCACCACGCGGCAAAACAGTCGCACTCGCCAAAGGATCCGCAGATGCAGTTCCAGCTAGTAGTCCGGCCATCACAGTCATGGCCATTAGGCCAGCGCTCAAACCTGTTAATAGGCGTTTTGCAATCGAATATTTCATAGGGGTTGTTATTAAGAATAGTTCGCAATAAGGTGCATAAACCTTTTTACACCGAAACCGCAAAAAACTCAAAAAAAATGCCTTTTGGGTATTGCAATTTTTGTCAAAATATGTTAATATAATAGCGTCAAATGATGATATTTAACTTCGGTTAAGTTTCCTCGCTTGACACCGGTTCTCTTCTCTCTCACTTCGGTGTTTGAGATCTGGACCATCGTCCTCTCATTAAACTTCGGTTTGATGTCTGGACACCCTCCGGTATTCCTTCGATCACTTCGGTGATCAGAGAAGTACCATTGAAGACAGGCTCCTTTGTTTATCTCTGGAGCCTGTTTTTTTATTTTAGTATTGGATGGTCCGATACCTCCCGCTCCTCCCGAGCTCAAGTAAAGGGGTTGCTTAATCCCGGGGCCTTAAACCCGGGTTCAACTAATACCCCTACTTAACCCCGGGTTCTAGAGTTCGGGGGCACGGGAGCGTACCCAACTCTCGAAATATTATCACCAGATCTAAGCCAAACTTTTATTGGATTCATTGCTATATATCTTTGTATTTCAAGATAGTATTCTTGTTCAGAAACAGCTTTAGCACAAAATCTACTGTCAAAAACAGCCCCTCGTCGCCGATATTTTATATTGTGGTAGACAGCATGAGATTGTTGAAGTCTCTGCATGAATTTACTGATTGATCCTTTAGGAAGCTGTTTAAGTAAAATATGAAAATGATTTCCCATAAGAGCATAATCTTTAATAAAAGCCATTTTATAATCAAATCTTTCACAGTTTCGTCTTTCAGGGAAAATAGACATTTTTTTAAAGCCTCTGTTATACACGTGATAAAACTGGTTTGAGGTGAATGGTTTTCTAACGGGCATGTTTAAAGAATATCAGTAAAACCTCAAATAAATCTCAAATTTTCCTCAAAAATAATTAAAGAAATTTATCTTCATTACATTTATTCTCCCGAACTCAAGTAAAGGGGTTACTTAACCCCGGGGCCTTAGAACCCGGGTTCAACTAATACCCCTACTTAACCCCGGGGCCCACCAAACCACTTCTTAGCACTTTTGAAAATTTGCTTACCTCCTTTTTCCAGACCGGAGGCAAGCTCAGCCGCAACATCCGAAGCCGCATTCAAACCTGCATGTCCACGAGAACCAGATCGCAAACCACCACCACCATCCGATCCGACTTCCAACTTATCCAACCAATCCAAAAACCCTCGCATCACACGATCATAAGAATGATATTGTTCAACGAAACGTCTTCCTTTATCACCATAATCCTTCCTACGAGCAGGATTGCGATACAATTCAAGAATCGCATCACGCACCTCTTCGACAGATCCACTTCGGACGCCAATACCAGCACCAAATCCACTCATGCCATAAGAAAGTTCAGTTCCAAAAGTTGTAACAACAGGTAGTCCAAACTTCATCATCTCAAGCAGACGATTGCGCGATCCAGTCAAAGTGTCGAGACATCGACGATCAACATTTAGCCCCATATCAGTCTCCCTATATAAGTAAGGAATGTGCTTCGCCGGAACCCAACCCAAAAATTTAAATCGATCCCTATATCGTGAAAGCCCGACCAGCTCTTTGAATTTTAAAAATGTTTTATTAGCTCCCTCTTTTTCATCACTCAAACCTCCAGTAGAAATAAAATAGATATCACGCGATGAACGCCCAGAACGCGCCGACGAATCTCCCTCCCCAGCCTCCAATCCAGTAGCAGAAGGCTCATCTCCGACCTCAGCCATAGCCGCTTCCACTCCTTTAAACAAAGTCTCCTCATCAACCCAAGCCGAATAACTTCCAAGCCATAAAACCACAAAGGCATTGGCAGGAAGATCCGCTCCGCTGAAAGAATCCGTTCCTTTAAAATATCTCAAACCAACCTCCTCAACCTCTTCAAAAGCCCCGGCCGACCAAGCGCGATCACTCGACGGTGTATGCCGAACCGTTTTCACAATCTTTTCAATTTTATCCGCTGCGAAATCCTCAAGCCCATTCTCAATTCTCACAACAAATTCACGATCAAACTCATACGCTCCCATTTTTTTCATCATAGCTAGTTCACCAATGACAGCATATTTTTGAGCTTCCGACACAACGCAAATAAAATCTGCTCTCTCAAGTACTTTCTCTTCATCTCTCAAATAAGAACCGAGTCTTTTATTGTGCCCAGATTTATATGCGTCGATTTGAGCCTTTGCCATTGTCCATCCGGCCATGTCTGCCCAAAAAACCGATTCAAACTTTAATTTCGAAACCAACTCGCAACAATCCAAATTAACACCAACAATCACGTGTGGTTGATATTCATCTATAACTGATTGCAGAACAGAAAGAAGTGCAGGATCATTTTCTGACACCTGATGATGAATGAAGCCCGGAGCCGCATCAGTAAAATCTTTTCTCAATAAAGATTCTCGCGTCGGTGCAGGTGTCGCCGCTCCCGACGTAGCATCGATCGACATTTGCTGTGCATCGCCTGAAGAACCAGTTCCCGATTCAGCAATCTCATTCAAGTCACCATAGCAATCATCCAATGCAACCGACACCAATCGAACACTATATCCATCCTTTGGAATCAATTTTTCATTAGATTGTCCGCCTATCAACGATTTCACGAATTGCCAAGTCCGAAGTCCTTCGGAAGGTCTTTTTTTTGCATTGTCATTTGGCAGTGGGGAATTTCCCACGATTAGTACTCTTTTCATTTTGATCAAATCAGGATCTAAATTTCACTCAAAGCGTTTGAAAAACGCGTCCGAAGGAATTATAGAACTAAAAACACAAATATGTAAATACCCAAACGACCAAAATCTAAAACCACAAAACTACCCACAAAGTCAAACCACCCACCCCCCCCATATCAGAAAAACCACCCACTCCTCACAAACCCGCAAAGAATCAAAAAACACACCCAAATACGTCAACCAATAAAACAGAGTAGTTAGCAAGGCAATATAGTGCGGATATGTCACTATAAAATAGGAAACATTAATAACTCCTATAAGTTGTATTTCGCGAACGTCTGGACAGTGAATTACACCTGAAAAAGAAGGGAAAACGACTATTTGGGGCTCAAAAGCGCCGGCTAATGAAGCTCCAAAAAACGAAAATGTAACAGAACAAATAATTGACGCTAACAGGAGGATTTGATAAATTTTCGTTTGACTGAAAATCACGATAACTGTCCAACGCGAAAGTCTGAAAAACG
>CAZBZZ010000100.1:0-4034 GCA_964496555.1 uncultured Candidatus Peribacteria bacterium | reverse complement strand
TTTTTTAGCTCTACCAGATACAGTAGTTGAATTACTTCCTGAGAGTTTCACATATCTTTCCACCAATCTCTTCTTCAAGATAGTATCCATTTCATCATCAAAAGATGCAGTTGGATACAAACTTGATGACAATTTGTTGAACGAACCAGGGTCAAAGGCAAAGCCAAAAAGAGTATTCAAAAGGCGAAACCCATGATACAAAGCTGGACCGAATTTAGTATGTCGAAATTCTGAATCCGCACCTTTAGCCCAGTCCTTCTCCATGAATTTTCCCAATCTACTGAGCCATTCTTTTCCCTCAGGCATAGCAGCCTTTTTATCACTGTAGTCCAGAGCCTCAATATAAGAAGGAGTAGAAGGAGTAGTGGTTTCAGAAAGACCTTGTAGAGCAGCCTGATTTTCAGCAGGCACTGACTGACCTTTATTAATAGCCTGATCCTGAGCAACAAGAGCCTCAAGTTCCTCTGAGGACATACTTCCTCCAGTGTTTGCGTCTCTCCCCACTAATGGTTTTTTTTCAGGAATGTCAGGCATAAATTAAATCTTAAATATATCACCGGCATCTTTCTCAAGACGCTCTTTTGTTAAACGTACTTGTTCAACTAAATTTTTGAATTGATAACTCTTAACCTGTCCAAAATCATGCAAATCCTTGATCTCACGCAAACGAGCAAGCATGCTCACTGCATTCAGATCAGTCTCTCCTTGAACCTTCTCATCCAGCTTCGCATAAACATCTTGATTGATGATGGTGTCAGGAGTGTGTAGATCGATTTCACCACTTTCCAGCTTTGCCATTACATCATCCAAAAACTGCTTGTTTGTCTCATCAAGTCCCTCAGGATCAACCAAAGGCTCATTCAACTTCTTTTGCTCTTTTTCGGGCAAGTCAGAAGCCTCATTGAGAGCATTTTTCAACTTTTTACCACTTTCCTGGATCATTTTTTTGTCATTAGTCATGGCTTGCTAATAAGGTTAATTTATCTTAGAATTATACCAGAAAAACACATGATTTTCAACCATGAAAGCCCAAGAAGCCCAAAAACGCATCTCTCTTCTAAAAGAGAAGATAAAAACCCTAAATTACGACTATTTTGTATTAGATAAGTCGACTGTAAACGAATCTGTTAGAGACTCATTAAAGAGGGAGTTAATAGAACTAGAAGCCGAATTTCCTCAATTTGTAACCGAGGATTCCCCAACCCAGAGAGTAGGGAGTGCTCTTTCAGGAAAATTCGCAAAAATAAGACATTTAACAGTCAAAAAAAGTCTTTCAGATGTATTTTCTTCAGAAGAAATCGAAGAATGGCACAAAAAGATAAAAAAACTCGTAACCGAGGAAATAGAATTTGTTTGCGAGCTGAAATTGGACGGACTCAATATGACGGTCCACTACGAAAAAGGAGCATTCAAACGCGCCATAACCAGAGGGAATGGAGTAGAAGGAGAAGACGTAACACATTCAGCAAAAACCGTAGAAGCAATCCCTTTGAAATTAACAGAAGCAATCGATTTAGAAGTTTCGGGGGAAGTTTTCCTGCCTATAAAAGAGTTCGAACGCCTCAACAAAGAACAAGCAAAAATAGATGGGAAATTATACGCAAACGTACGCAACCTCGCAGCGGGAGCAATCCGCCAACTCGATCCCAAAATAGCAGCCAGCAGAGGCTTGGACGTGAACTTCTATGAGATTGGCAAGAGCAGTATCGAACCTAAAGCCCAATCAAAAGTATTAGAAACTTTCAAAGAATTAGGGCTTCCAGTCGAACAACATTTTGAAAGAACAACTGACATAAAAGACGTCATTAAATTCTGCGAGAAATGGGCGAAAAAAAGAAACTCATTGCCGTATGAAATAGACGGAGTGGTGATAAAAGTAAATTCACTAAGTCAGCAAAAAAAGATGGGGAAAACAGCGAAAACACCGAGGTACGCAGTCGCATATAAATTCCCAGCAGAACAAGTGACCAGTAAAATTCTCGATATCATTTTGCAAGTAGGAAGGACAGGAGCAGTGACCCCAGTTGCGGTGATGAAACCCACTCTTGTAGCGGGATCTGTAGTGTCACGCGCGACTCTCCACAATGAAGATTAACTCAACAAAAAAGACGTTCGCATAGGTGACACGGTGATCATGCAAAAAGCAGGGGACGTGATCCCAGAAATAGTAGAAAGCCTAAAGGACATGAGAACAGGAAAAGAAAAGAAATTCCGTTTCCCAAAAAACTGTCCCGTCTGCAATGAGCCAATCGAAAGGAAAGAAGGGGCCGCAGCTTACAGATGTAACAACCAAACTTGCCCGGCAAAACAAAAAGAAAGTTTTTCACATTTCGTTTCAAAAAAAGGATTCAATATCGATGGGCTTGGTGAAAAAGTCGTCACCCAATTATTAGATTCTGATTTGATAAAGGATTTCGCAGATGTTTTCTTGCTGAAAAAATCAGACCTCCTTCAACTCGATTTCTTCAAGGAAAAACGCGCCCAGAAATTGGTAGACTCAACAGAAGAAGCAAGCCACATCGCGATAGAAAGATTCTTGTTCAGTTTGGGAATTCGTTTGATGGGTGAAACCTCTAGTTATGATTTTGCAAATTATATTCTTCATCACAAAAAGAAATCACAAAAAGAATTGGAAAAACTAGAAAAAGAATCAGATGAATTGACTCTCTTTAACGAACCTGAAAAAACAGAAGGCGCAAAAGAAGACTTCTCAATCCTCGATCTCATCGAAACAATCCAATCAATCAGATTTGAACAACTGGAAAATATCGATGGGGTAGGAGAGAAAGTTGCAGCGTATATTTACGAATGGTTTAACGATCAAGTGAACATAGAGTTGCTAGAAAAATTCTACAAAGTTGGGATCACTTTGGACACTTCAAACGTAGGAAGGGAAGGGACCTTAACGGGAAAAAGTTTTGTAATTACAGGAACCCTGGAAGGCATGACTCGTGATCAAGCAAAAGAATTAATAAAACAAAATGGAGGGAAAGTGCTCTCAAGCGTTACCAAAGATTTGGACTATTTAGTAGCAGGGGAGAGGGCAGGCTCAAAACTCAAAAAAGCAGACGAACTCGGAATAAAGACAATCGATAAAGAAGGGCTAGAAAAATTGATAGCTTAATCTTCATCCTCAATAAATTCTCCGCCAAATACCTCTAGGGCCTGATCAGCAAGATCCTCTGATTCAGGAGCAGGGGATGCTTCACTTGGAAGCCCGTCAATCCCTTGATGAGCACGTTCGTCTTTGTCTTCGCTGATAGTAGAATCAATTTCAATCTCCTTCACTCGTCCCAACAGTTTTACAGCAACACCAAAAAATTCTTGGAAGATCTTTTCAATCTCAATGCGGTTGTCGTGCTCCATAACTTTGTTTCGGTGGAAATTAGATCTGAAATCAACAGTGACTTCATTCCCATCAACTTTCGAAATTTCACCATCCATCAGAGATCTCTTGCAAGCTGGAATGTCCACACGTTCAGTGATACGCGGCCAGTTTTCTTTGACGTAACTTATCGTCAACGGAGTGTCTGAAGTAGAGGCAGCAGGTGGGTCAGTAGTTTCAGTCGGAGCTTTCTCAGCGGGATCTTCCGCAGCTGGAGATTCTTCAGCAGGTGTCTCTGCCACAGGCGCAGCAGGAGTTGGAGTTTGCTCTGGTGCTGGGGCTTCGATTTTTTCTTCTTTCACTTTTTTTGCAGGCTTCTTCGTTTCAACAGGCATAGGCTGAATCTCAGCCAAATCTTTGGTAGATTCGATGACCGCAATTTCAAGTGGTAGCTGAGGAATAGTATAAAATTTAAGTCGATCACGAGCAGTCTGAAAAGTATCAATAATTTTGAGATATCTCACCATTAAAGCTTCTTGATTGTCATCAACAGCAGTGAGCAATCTCTTTCTAACAATATCTATAAATTCATGACAAAACTGAGATAGATCATAACCTTGAGAATGAACGTTCTGAACAGTATTGAGCGCAAGGTTCGTATCATTAGCAATCAAAGCCTCAAATAATTTATCCAAAGTCTCGAAATCAC
>CAZBZZ010000099.1:0-4072 GCA_964496555.1 uncultured Candidatus Peribacteria bacterium | reverse complement strand
GAAAAACGAGCAAACCGAGTATTTGACGCCTCGACCTCGGAGTCCCACAAAAGTGGGACGAGAATGTAAGAGAATCCGACCCCGGGAGCCAGAAAAATCGGCAGTGCCTAAAGGCGCTGGCGAAATTTTTAGTCCTCAGGAGAATCCACAACAGAACCAGAATCATCTTCAATAAACCTTGAAAAGACTTTTCCTGCCTTATCATTACCTCCAAACAACCCACCACTACGCGCATACAAAGCCAATAACAAATCCTTATTCCCAGAAGAAACTAAAAGCCTACAAAGATTCTCGAAATCCTCTTGAGAAGCATCAGGCCCAGAAAACTCATGGTTAAATTTCCTATTCCGACCAGTTGAGTCAAATAAACCTCCCATCAAATAATATAAAACCCCTACAATACGCTCTGCCTTAGCATCCTCAATTTGATCCTTAGTAGGTGGTGTCACCCAACGCTCTCCAATAGGATGTTTCTCATAATCAACATCAGCATAATCCCTGAAAACTCTTATAAGCTCCTCAAACTCAGGACAAGAACCATCTTCTCCTACATTTTCCAACATTCTACCCATCTTTAATCGGAAAATCCTCTCCAAAGCAATTTTTTTCGCAGAAAACAGAGCTCCACTCATAATATGTCTCGCCTCACTAGTACCAGCAGTATTATAAATAGCATCAATATATCTTCCCACATCTCCTTCTTCCCCTGGTTCATCATAAGGAGATCTCACATGAAAAGGAAAAATAAAATCAATATCACCATCAAACTGCTCCATTAATTCTGAATCAAAACGATCAGTATCACGACTCTTAAGTAGGTTAGTATAGAAAGCAACAATATCATTCATTGTCGGAAGCTCATGCATTTCCCCAGATTTAGGAGAAATACCAGCAAAACACCACATCTCAACATATCTCCCCACAACATCACAAATACGACCTGTAAATTGCCTAACAAGATCGTGTCTACTTAAACCAGAAGGAGTCAATAATTCTGTTCCGCTAGAATCATCATGTTTTTCACTCAGCCTAAGAACCTCATCAAGATTATCAGGCAAAATAGATTCAGATACTTCTTCAGCCATAAGTATAAATTAAGATTAAGAACGAATCCTACAAGGTCCACTAGGTTTTGTCAAGATTCAATCCAACACGAACCAAGTTCTAACTTCATCCACGATGCGGAGCCATTGAAATTTACAGGTTAAATTCGCCATACCCCAAACGGGACGTTCGAACTTTTTCACTTAATAAGTTAATCCAACACTATGTGGTATAATTCTCGACAGACAAATTGAATAAACCAACTCCAAATGAAACGTTCTATAAAAATCACAATTGGTTCAGTCATTGGAATAGTTGTAATTGCAGGGATAGCATTAGCAGCAAATGGAGATTTGTTGCAAGGAAGACTATCAAAAAACATCAGGAGTCTCCCGGCAAGTGATGAACCAAAAGTTGAAAGACCAGAAAGAGGCCAAAAGATGCTCCCAGCATACGACGAAGAAAAATACGAAGAATACAAAAACGACCCAATGTCTTCCTACAACTGCAAAACATATACAATTCCAGGGGTCCACACTCTTTTTCCATGTGATTCGATAGAATATAACGGTTCAAAATTCAAAGTAACATACATGTCTCCTACAGATATAGTAGGGAGTATTGTCTATTCAATGAGTCAAGAATATGACTATCAGGACAATAAATTTCATATATCTCTGTATCACATTGACCGAAATCATGCACCAATATCAACTACTGGCAATTTAAATATGGTCCTTGAAGAAATAAACTACTCTCCTGGTCAATTCACTTTCGACCCGTGGACATACGAAGCAAAAATACACTTATACGAAACATGTGCAGAAGTAAGGGAAGTTTGTGAAGAAATGAATACCAGTGAGGAAGAGTACGACAAGATAAAATGCGATTCTATATGTCCAAATCAAGAGGATAATCCTGATAAGGACTATTATTATGGAGAGAATGTTGTTGTCTCAATGCCAAAAGGGTATGAAGCAGCCTTAGAGGTGGCGGGAAAAAATGCAGACAACTGTTATGAGAACATTGAAAATCTTTTTGGTGTAGAGACTGAATTCCCAATCAGAATCACCTATTCAGAAGATACATCTAACCCTCCTATAACTCCTATGTCGGCATGCTCCTTAGGAGAATACTTTGGAGAAGGAGTTTTTTGCCAAATTACAACAATCTATGCAGACTCCAATAACATAGTCAATGATGAGACTTTTCAAGAGATGCAGGAACTGGTAAATGATGGGGGGTGTTATTCTAGTCAATTTAATGGTGCTGCAAATGGGGTTGGTTCTATTCTATTTAATCATCCGCATGAGATGACACATTACTATGCAAAACAATTTGAACAAATAAACGCATATCTGAGCGAAGGTATTGCAACTTATGCAGAAAATGAACTTGGTGGTAAAGAGCATCCATTGATATGTGATGACGATGCTTATTATTATGGTGATTTTTCCGGTCCGTTCCCATACAACTACGAACCTCTTACCTCTGGTAGCTATGGAATTGGAGCATGTTTTATACGTGATTTAGTAGATCATTTTGGAGAACAAAAACTGAAGCAATTGTTTTCGGAGTATAAGGTTTCAAATACAACCTATTATTCTACTGAAACAAATACAAACGATGAATCAATGGTTGGTATCGAGGGATGTAATTATCTCTTTGCTGACATACTCGCACCTGTATTTGGGCCAGATGTTTTTGATACTGTGAAGGATAAGTATGAACTAGAAGAGGATATATTTGTTTGTAATTTTGCTTCTCTGAAAAACAATTAAAAAACAATCCTCAACTATATAGTGAGCCAGAGTGTGGGGTAACTACAAATCACAGTTCGAACTCCCCTGACCGTGCGGAACCAGAAAACCCAATGGACGCAAAGCGTTCAGCGAGTTTTTCTCATTTCCTTAAGAGCTAAACCAATCATTTCAAATTAACCTCCAATGGACTATACTAAAAGTTGCAAAAATGCCCTACATATAAACCCTCCTATGAATTATTAACAAATAAAATATGAAATTCCACTTAACGACAAAAATTTCCGCCTTAATTCTAACGCTTTTATTAGCTACAGGCTGTTTCAGTACTTCAAATCCGTCAGAGTCATCCTCTGATGAAGAAACGCAAGAAGGTGCTCTCGGCGAAATCTCCTATGAAGAACCAACCTCTTCAGATTTCATTTATTACAACGATGATGAGCAGCTTATCGTTCCAGTCAATATGATGTTGGTCCTAGCTGAAGAAGAGGTCCCAAAATCCGAAATCGAAGATCTAGCAACAGACCTAGAAAGCGAAATTATAGGAGAATTCGACTTCATAAAACTATACCAATTAGAAACACCTTCAACCAATCAAGCAGAGCTGGACGCTCTAATTGACGAAGCTTTGGAATATGAATTTGTCGTAGATAGCGGTCCGCTTCTCCCTTTAGTCCCAAAAGATGTTGAAGGCAAGTCCTGCACAATTTTGGATGATTTTTATACAGATGGTGAAGCTTCGTCAGCATACGAAATGATAGGGCTTGAGCGGGCATGGAAATTAATTAATGCCAGTGGCATAAAACTCAAAAAAGTAAAAGTAGGAGTTATAGATGATGGATACAACAAAGCTTCTGCTGACGGAACAAATATACAAGCTTTAAACAAAGACGATGAAAGAAACGCAGATGAAGATTACAACACGCATGGGACAAGTGTTGCAAACACGATTGGAGGAAGCTGGGAAAATAGTGGAATGAGAGGTGTTGCTGGTGGCCTAGGCGAAAATCTGGAAGTGAACGTCTCAGACGCAGTAGGAGAATATTATGATTCAATAACCACCGCTGATCCAGACAATCCCGCACATTACGTCCATACCGACGGACAGGCCTACATAGTAAACACTCTTGCAGAAATGAAGGGACAAATTGAAGACGGAGCAGAAGTTATCAACTATTCTATGGGCTCAACAAAGCTTGGTCCTCAAAACCATCTCCTAAATAAAATCTATCGAAAATTTTTAAATAAAATGCAGGAAAAATACCCTA
>CAZBZZ010000098.1:0-4163 GCA_964496555.1 uncultured Candidatus Peribacteria bacterium | reverse complement strand
AAGATTTGAGGAAAATTTGAGAAAAATGTGAGGTTCGTGGGGTAGGATTTTTGTATGACTACTACAAAGCGATTTTTGTTTTTTATGATTGGATTTCTGATTGGGGTTTTCTTTGTGGTGGAAGGGTGGATTTGGTTGTTGGCTGTTCCCGTTGTGGGCTGGTTTGTTCCTGGGTTGAGGAGTGAGTTCTGGAAGATTGTTTTGTTGGTTTTGGTTGGAGTTTTGTTTGGGGCTGGGCGATTTTTGTTGGCTGAAGTGGTTGGGGAGGATGATGTGAGATGGTTGAATGGTCGGGAGGGAAGTGAGGTGGAGGTTTGTGTGTCTGAGGAGGTTGATGTGAGGGTGGATAAGGTTAAGTATACTGTTTCTGAGGTTCGGGCTGATGATGGGAGTGAGTTTGATGGGAAGGTTTTGTTGAATGCGAATCGGTATCCGGTTTATGAATATGGAGATGTTTTGCGAGTTTATGGTGAGTTTGAGGTGCCGGAGGCGATTGAGGATTTTGAGTATGATAAATATTTAGCGAGGTATGGGATTTTTTCAGTGGTTAATAGACCTGTTCTGGAAAAGGTGGGGGAGGGGTGTGGTAATTGGTTTTTTGAATGGATTTTTAAGTTTAAGGGTTTGTTTGAGAAGAGGGTGGCGGAGATTTATTCTGAGCCGCATGGGAGCATGGTTGCTGGTTTGCTTTTGGGGGTGAGAAGGGGGATTCCTGCTGAATTGACGGAGGATTTTAATGAAACTGGGCTGACGCATATTGTTGCGATTTCTGGGTACAATATAACGCTGGTGATTATTGTTGTTTTTGGTTTGTTTGGATTTTTGAGTCGTCGGGCTCGGGTTGTGGCGGCGTCTGTATTTGTGGTGGTGTTTGTGATTTTGGTTGGGGCATCAAGTGCTGTGGTGAGGGCTGGGATTATGGGGGTGCTTGGATTGATTGCGGTTTATTTTGGTCGGGCGAATCAGGTTGGGATGGCCATTATGCTGTCTGCGTTTTTGATGAATTTTTGGAATCCATATATTGCTGTTTATGATGTTGGGTTTCAGTTGTCATTTCTGGCGACGTTGGGGTTGGTTTATGTTTCGCCTCGGATTGAGGTGGCTGGGGGAGTTTTTGGTCGTGCGTTGTCGCGGGTGCCTGTGTTTTTTGCGGTGCGTGAAAATCTGATTATGACTTTATCGGCTCAGGCTTTTGCTTTGCCTGTGATTTTGAAAAGTTTTGGGAGGTTTTCGCTGATTTGTCCTTTGGCAAATATCTTCGTGCTACCTTTCATTCCGGTAATAATGATTGTTTCGTTCTTTTCGGTGATTGGAAGTTTTGTTTGGGAGGGATTGGGGAAGGGAGTGGGTTTTGTTTGTTATGTTCTTTTGGATTTGGTTTTCTTTTTTGTGCGGATTTTTGCGGAGTTGTGTCGTGGTTTGTAAAGGTAGATCGGTTTGATGTGGTTTTTTTTGTCTGTTGGGATTACTTTTGATGGTTTCCATCCGTGGATTTTGAAAGTGTATGAAATGATTGTGCAGCTTGGTTTGAGTTCGTGGGTGAATTTGGTTCGGTATTTTTTGAGAGTTTCTGGGAGCATATAACAGAAGACGAAGTCGGCATCTTTTAAGGAGTGGTTTTGGAAATTTCCGCGGATCATTGTGCCTTTGTGTCTGAGGAAAATTTGTTTGATTCGGGCGAGGAGGTATACGAATGGGTCTATTTCGAAGCCAGTTGCTTTTGCACCGTATAGTTTTTCTGCGAAGTGGAGAAATCGGCCGTCGCCTGCCCCAATGTCGTATGCTTTTTGACCTTTTTTGATGCCTGCGTGTTTGAGGATTCTCTTTACTGAGCGTTTTGGTGTGGGGACAAAAGGGCCGCCGCCGAAGATAGCTACGAAGAAAGAAGTTCCTATGGCTAGGATGAGTATGAATACTACTAGAAAACCTACGATAGTTATTATGGTGAGTAGAAGCTCGGGCATTTGCGAGTGGTAAGACTAAGACATACGTTCGATCTTAGTTTTCGCTTTTTTGTCTAATTTTGCAAGAGCAGCTTGCTTTGCTTGAGCCAATTGATCTGGAGTGTGGTCTCCGTTTGGGTGTGTTATTTTGACTATATCTAGTGCCATTTTATCTGCTAGGGATTCCTTTTCTTTTCTTTGGGCATTTTCGGCTTCTTGGCTAGAACGTGCGTCTAATGTTCGACCTGTTTTTGCTTGTTTGAAGTCGATGACTGAAGATCCTCGTCTTTCTCCTACGCGATCTCGTTCTTGTTGGATCTGTTTTCGGAGGGATCTTTTGTCTTGTTTGCTATCTTCTCTGTCGTAGTTGATTTCGACAACGTTTGTTCCTTTGAGTGTGTCTGCGTCGATGATTTCGTCGTCTTCGGTGTTCTCCATGAAGTCTTGTGCGTATGCTTTCTTTTCTTCGTCGCCTTTTGTTTTCTCGAGGATTTCTTTCTTGTTTCGATCTTTGGCTTTCATGGTTTTCTTTTGTTCCTGATCTTTTCGGGTCATGTCCAAGGCTTGTTCTTTTGTTTGAACGTCATCGGATTTCTCTTTGATTTCTGTGTCTTGGTTTAGCATTCTGTCTGCGAGGTCTCCGTATTCTTCGTATATTTCTTTTTGGTTCTCTTGATTTGCTTCTGTTGCTTGGCCGTCTGCGAATTTTGCGATTTCATCTAAGAGTGAAAGGACTTCTTCGTCGTATGGATTGTCTGCTAGAAGTTTTGCACAACGTTTCATTGCTGATCCGTATGCTTTGAGATTCAAGAGGCCTTTGATGGCATCTATTGCTGTTTCTTTGTTGTTTTCTGCGCGTTTATTTGGGTCTTTTTCTCCTTCTATTTCTTTTAAACCTGCTTTTTCTGTACGAGATTTAACTCGAGCTTCTTTTGCTTTGGTTATCTCATCTCCGAGATCGTTGGCGATCTTTTCTCGTTTGGTCCAGCCTTCTTCGTCGTATTGCTTCTCCCATTTGGTAGCTTCTTTGTCTGTGAGTGTTGGGTTGACGTCTCGAAGGGTTCGGATGTCTACTTGGAATTTTTTTCTGCGTTCTTCGTATGCTTTCAAATTCTTGTATTTGTCACTTGCTATAGGGGAAGTGAGTACTTTCAAGAATTCTTTGATTTGATCTGCAGTTGCGTTTCTGGCTTCTTTTTCAATCCATTTCTCGTAATTGAGATATGTTTTTTCTGAGATTATTTTCTTTTGTTTGGCAGTTTTGCATTCTTGAGTGAAGGCGGTGATTGCGAGCTCTTTGTTGTGTTCTTCTTGGTTAACTTCTTGTTCGCGTTTCTTTTCTTGTTCGGTTATGAATTTTTCTTTCTCCATGAAGTCCATGTGCTTGAAAGCTTGGAATGCTAGTTTGTATCCTTCGTCGTTTTTTGGATCTTTTTTGAAGATGTCTTTTAATTTGTCTCCTAGTTTTACTTCGTTTTCTATGAAGTTTGACCAGAGTTTTATGTTGTCGAATCTGTCTTCTATTTTTTCGACGTCTTTGTAGTAGTCGAGCATGTTGTCCATCGATTTCTGGCTGATCTTGTTTGCTTGAACGGCTGCTTCTAATTCTGCATATCCGTTGGTTTCTGCTCGTTCTAAGAATTTTGCTCTTTGGAGAATGTGTTCTTGTTTGGCTTCAGTTGTTTGGCCTATCATTTCCTTCATTATTTCTTTTTCTGCTCTTGGTGAATAAAGCTTGCCTTTAAGTCCGCCCATTACTTGTAATTGTTTTTCGCGTTTTTCAATTCGTTCCAAGAATCGGGTTCTTTCTGACAAGCCCTCTGCTGCGAGGAATGGAACGTTGGTTGGTTTTGAGATTCCGTATTTGCTGAGTGTTTTCTTGAGTTGGTTGTATTTCTCTAATCTTGGTGGGCGTTCTGATTGGAAAAATTTAACTGTTTGTTCTTCGATGTTTGCTATCGAAGGTTTTTGTTCACGAATCCATCGTTTGTATTCTTCAGCTGCTGCTGTTCCTAACAAGTGGACGTTTTGATTTACTAGTTGGTCGTATTGTTGATGTGCTTTTTGAAGTTCTGGATCTGTTCGTTCGAGTTCTTCGTTTTTGTCTCGGGTTGTGTTTACTTGAGCTATTGCTTTTTGAAGGTCTTCGTCTATGCTTTCTCGTTGCTGTTTTCTTGATGAAGTGTTTAATTGTTTCTGGTAATTTTTTGCTTCTTTGTC
>CAZBZZ010000097.1:0-4181 GCA_964496555.1 uncultured Candidatus Peribacteria bacterium | reverse complement strand
GCAGCAGCTGCAGCACAAGCCGCTCTGACGGGACACGTTGTATTATCGACACTTCATACCAACAGCGCGATAGAAAGCATCCCACGCCTTATTAACATGGGAATGGAACCATTTGTAGTAGCTCCCGCTTTGGACACGCTTGTAGCTCAAAGATTGGTCAGACGAGTCTGCAAAGAATGTGGCAAACTTGAAACTATTACAGACCAGGAACGTAGAGAATTTGAAGAAGCATTCAAAGATCTCCAAGAATCAAATCCAAAATTAGTACCAAAAACTCCAGAAAAAGTTTATCACGCAAAAGGCTGCGACAAGTGTAGTCAAACAGGATATTCAGGACGATTGGTAATAGCAGAAATAGTCTCTGTCGATGAAGAGATGAAAGAGATGATTCTTAAACAAGCATCAGTTGGGAAACTAATAGCTCTCGCAAGAACAAAGGGATTCATATCAATGAAAGAAAATGGTTTCATCAAAGCAGCAGAGGGGCATACGACAATAGAAGAAATCCACAGAGTTGTAAGGGTTTCAGAAGAATAACTAATCCTTGATCATAAAAGAGAGAAGTCCAGACAGGGCGAAGATTCCAGCAAAGACGACGAATACATAATTAAAAGGGAGGAGTAATAAACTTACAGAAATAATAGCCGGCCCTATAAATCTTCCAATAGGATCAGAAGTAACAAAAACACCGATCATTTCCTCCTCTTCTTCTTTAGAAACATTTTTGAAGAAATAAACATCATGCAAAGGCTCAATAAATGCACCACCAATATTAGCCAAAATTATAAACAAAGCGTCCAGGTAAAAAATAGGTGACACCCAAGCGGCCAGGAGGAAAGACGCTATGATAAGAAACCCAGCAGCAATCGGGATCCTAACACCATGTTTATCAGCATAATTTCCAATTGGGAATTCGAACAATATGCACGGCAAAATAGCCAAAGAAATGATCACACCAGACACATCACTTTCAAATCCATTCATCACCACGAAAAGAGGAATAAAGATTGCCTTGAAAGACATCCACGAAATCAATGAGATAGATATCAAATAAGCACCAATTCTGTTTTTATTTGAGAAAAATCTTTTGATTTTATTCCCACCATTTTTCTTTTTAGGATGAGCGCAAGGGGGAAGTGCTAACGAAGGATGTTTCGCGAGAAGATGCTGATGCCCAACAAAGAAAAGAGCAGCGAAAAGACACAGCCCAGATAGTACGAACACAGGTTCATATCCAGCATATTTTGTGATCACCCCACCAAGTATAGGTCCAATCAAATATCCAATATTGTTAAAAAGGAAATAGAATCCCTCAGTCTTCCCCAAGTCTTTGGCCTTCGCGAAATCATGAACAAAAAGACCAACAGACATAAGGACAAACAGAACAAAGAACGTCCTAATAAAATCAATAACAAAAAGCAGATAAAAATTATTAACAAAAACAAAGAACATGGCCAACAGCCCCGAAACAAGCAAGGCGGCATACAAAATGCCTAATCTTGAATACCTCTTGAAAAAATAAGACGAAACAAGTCCGGCCAAAATCATAGAGACAGACATTGCAGAATAGAAAAACCCAACATAAACATCACTATGAACTATAGATTCAATGAAATTCGGGAAAATTGGTAGCAACATACTGATCCCGATGCTATAAATCAAACTTGTCCAGGAAAACAAGCGGCCTTCTTCACTGATATGAGGAGTTCTCAATTTAAAAATTCTCATGAGCAGATTCTATCACTCAATCAGAAACTCCTCAAATAAAATCCATTATTAGTGCCAGAAACGAAATTATTGATCTCCAATAACGACAGTGATTTATTGACTGCTACAACGGGCAAACTAGTCTTTTCTATAATGTGGTCAACACTCACTGGACGTACGTTAGAAATAGCTTCAAAAACATCATTCACCTCCTTACCCAGACCAAGATCTTCTTTCAATCCATCTTCAAATCCAGACGATTCACAGAATAACCCGGGTTGCATTTTCAATTCACGAATAATATCCATTCCACTCAAAACAGGCTTTGCAAACAATCCCTGAATCAATCGATTACACCCGACCGATCCATCACGATCAATATCAGCGGGAACAGCAAACACTTCACGATCCTCCTCATTAGCCCTTTTAGCAGTTATCAAAGCACCAGAACTTTCTGGAGCCTCTACTACAACCGTAGCCAGACTCAACCCGGCAATAATCCGATTCCGAGCAGGAAAGGCAAACTTCCTTGCAGGAGCACGCAATCCGTATTCACTTAAAACACAACCACCACCCGAAACAATCCGATCAACAAGCCCAGAATTTTCAGAAGGATAAATATTTTCAATTCCAGTCCCAAGTACTGCGACAGTCTTCAGGCCACACTTCAAAGCCGCTTCATGAGCCAAAGTATCAATCCCACGAGCCAGTCCCGAAACGATCACCACTCCAGAAAGACTCAATTCCTCAACCAACTTTTCAACTACAAATTTGCCATAGGGAGTAAAAGCACGAGTCCCAACAAAAGCAATCAACTTCTCTTCCAAAACCTCCAAATCACCTCTGTAAAATAACTTCTCAGGGGCTTGATGAATGGGCTTCAGCATTGAAGGATATTCAGGATCGGAAATTTTCACAACAAAACTACTCATGCCATAACTCTAGCATCCAAACCTCAAATAAATCTCAAGTTTTTCTCAAATTATTTTTCCTCCTTCTTCTCAACCTCCTCCTTTTTAGGCTCCTCTTTTGGAGCTTCCTCTTTTTCAGGTTCAACTTTCTTCTCCTCCTTAACTCTAAAGAAGCTTTTTATACTTTTATCAGTACCAAAAGCGACATTCTTCGTGCCGCAAATACCGCATTTATAAACATATTTTCGACCAACCTTATTGGCATCAACAATTTTCTCGCAATCTTTGCAATAAAAAATTATCGGACTTTTCGCTTCCCCCTCAGGTTTTTTCTCAGCATTCATTTATTAAAAAGGTTAAAACAAATTTTGATTTTCAGGCTTATCAGCTTCAACATTGCCAGAACGCTCTTCAACATTAACAGCAACAGTTTCTTTTACAGCCAGATTTTCCTCATCAAGAACTTCTAAAGGTACAGCCTCAGAAGTCTCTTTTTTTACATCCCTTTGAACTCTATCGTGTCCATCTTCCTCAACATCAATCAACTTGTCCAATTTCCCTTCTCCCTCAAAAGAAACTCCTCTCATTTTATTCAAGCTCAATCCACCAAACAAAACCAATCCAGCACCAAGGAAAGCCATAATCATGCCAAACCTCATCTCTTTCATAGTGATATTTACCCCAAACTTTGAATGGAAATAAATACTACTCGTAATAATCAACAAAAACATACTCATAGCTCCAACAAAAATATGGAAATGAGCTTCTTCCAAAGGAAGGTCAGGCAGTTTCTTGCCCAGCACCCTAAGCGCAGACAGGATCAAAGCAGTCCCAGCCAAAGCCATTATCAAGAATCCAAGAAGATAAAGAGGACCAGAAAGCCCAATAAACTTATCTCCAGTATTGAATGTATCTAGATCTGCATACCAAGGCAAAACCACGCTAACAAAAGTCAAAAATGAACCCACAGAAACGAGTTTCAACCCGAACGGCAATCTCCCAAATTTGTCGACAATACTATCCTTAGGCATAACACTTATGTTAATGGCTAGACCTGAACAACCCAAGCATACCAAAATTACTCGCAAATTCCATAGAAATTCAATAAAATAGGAACATATAATGAAAATAGGAATAGATATCAGAACGGCCGGGGGAGAAAAAGCTGGAAAAGGTTGGTTTACTTTTAATATAACAAGAGAACTCCTCAGGATAGACAAGAAGAATCAATACTTCCTATACACAGATAGTGGGATCGCTGGCTTTGAAGAATTTGAAAACACACAGCTCGTAATAATAGAATCACAGGGCTTGGCATGGCACAGAGCCGTAATGAAGGATCTCAAGAAACAAGAAGTCGAAATATTTCTGGCCCCATCAAGTTTCATAATACCAGCCCTCCTCCCAAAAAAATCTCCAATCAAAACCATAGTAACAGTTCACGACCTCATAGCATTTCTATACCCCACAACTCACAACAAAAAAGCAGTCATCCTAGAAAAAGTACTACTCAAAAGAGCACTCAAAAATGCAACACACTTTACAGCAGTTTCAGAGTATACA
>CAZBZZ010000096.1:0-4215 GCA_964496555.1 uncultured Candidatus Peribacteria bacterium | reverse complement strand
AACAGTCCTATCCTTCTTAGACAGCATGTATTTCAGTTTAATCACATATGCAACTGTCGGATACGGAGACATCCACCCAATCGGAGATTACCGACTCCTTGCTGGCCTAGAAGGGATGATCGGAGTTATTTTGACTTCCCTCTTCACAGTTATCGTCGCTAGAAGGATTATTAGAGATTAAAAGCTTTCGCCCCCATTCAAATCGCAACATAATATCCTGAATCCATTTAGGGATAATTTTTCGCCTTGTCGAACAATCGATAGCCCTCTGCATAGCAGCTGGATCTCCAACCTTAACATATTCAACCCTCTCAAGTGGTTGAGAAGATTCAGGACACTCGTCCGCAAGCTGAACATTCCTCCCCTCGGAATCAATGCCCCATCTTGTCAACCCCCTTTTCTTATCCCGAACAGCCTCCATCTCTTCCAAACTATCCACTTTTAAACCTTGAATCCCAACCCAAAATCCCACCTCCTCAAGCTTCACTGCGTCAAAAACCTGAGAAACAAGTTTCACCTGTTCCACAGTCAAAATCAACCATGTTTCTGGTTTAAAGACTCTCCACATATCCTCATCTAAAAAACTAAGGGCCTCCATTCTAGCAAATAAATCATCGAGAACTTCGTCCCCATTTTCTGCCATACAACACTCATTCTCGTCATCCCACAAAGCTTCAACTTTTTCCCTAAAAGAAACCTGAACTTCCGGTTAAAAAATCACATCATAAGGATTAAACCGACTCCATAAAAAACCAATAGAATCATTTACAAACTTGATCAATTCACAAAAAACAACCGCACAAGTGCCCCCAAGTTTTTCAAGATCATATTCGTTCATCAACCCAGATTCCTCCAAAGAAATTGGTTCCGGAAACCCCTCAACTTCATATTCGGGGACCGCCACCCGCCTAACAGGCCTCTTCCCATAATCCTTCTTCTTCAAAGAAGAGCCAGATGACCAAAACCCCGTATTCTGTATCCCTCCAAACAATCTCTTCCTTCCTAAATCAGACAAGAGATCATAAGCTATAACTTCAGACAAAGGCTCATATGGAACCGCCATTTTCTTTATCTCCCTCTTTGAAAACCCCTCTCCTACATCTTTTTTAGACCTTATCTTCCCCAAAACAGTGAGAAGATGTTCTATCTTTTCAGAAATAGAAACTCTGCGAAAAGAAGAATGACAAACCACAGCTTCGCTTTTACACACACCCCTAACCCCATCAGCAAATCGATTGAAGGACTCTTCGTCAAACAAAACCTTTTCATAACTTAAGCCATAGTCTAAAACACCTCTAGCTTTCAAAAAATCCACTAGAATCACAAAAAAACCTTGAACATCATCAACAATATCTTTATTCACAACAAGCCTCCCCTTCCAAGCCTCAATCTCCTCGTCAACTTCTCCCTCTTGACCTCCCTGCCCATCCCAAACACACTCCTCTGCCATCTTTCTCATCAACACCTGCACATCCTCAATTTCACCCCTTTCAGCAAGAAGAACTTCAACCAATTCTCCTCCCTCCCATAAAATATCGTCAACTTCAAACTCGCCCAACTCATCAATAGCCACAGGTTCCAAATCAAACAAACTTCTTCGCTCCTCAGCACCCAAGGCATGGTACCTCTCAACCCCCAACCTGCTCACGGACATCAAAACATCAAACAATTTTTCATGTCCTCCATTCAACAACCCCATTTCTTTACTACCAAAATTTACAAGAACCCACCTCAGTAAATCATTACAAAAATTATTCAAATTTTGCGCACTACTATTAAACAAAATATCCTCAAAACGCCCCCTCCCAGTATTTGCAGCATAAACAGTCATAAGATCGTAACTTCCACAAGAAAGCTGTTCTTCCTCAAGCACTGAATGTTTAGCCTCTTCAGGTTTCATTTTTAAAATTAAAAAGTTCGCTAATCATCATCACCAGAAAGAATACTTACCCCACATCGCCTAATACTCTCCATC
Source organism: uncultured Candidatus Peribacteria bacterium (assembly GCA_964496555.1). Lineage (GTDB taxonomy): Bacteria > Patescibacteriota > Gracilibacteria > UBA1369 > LOWO2-01-FULL-3 > JABILX01. The sequence goes on along the minus strand of CAZBZZ010000096.1, from coordinate 2,240 downwards.
ACCCAAGACGGAAGCTCCGGTTCACCAATCTCTCGAATTTCCCACGCCGCAACCAAGGCTTTTTCACGCATAACTTCCATCTCATCTTTATCAACATTCAAAAGATCTTTGTAGTCAATATAGTCAAAAAACCAACATTCAAACACCTCTACAATCCAATCGATTTGCTCCGTAGTAAACAAGACCCATTCATAAACATTCATAACCGAATAAAGATCTTTATCAGATTTTAAAATTTCACTAATACGATCCATCCTCTTAAACAACTCATCCAACACTGCAGATGAAACCCCTGGCATGTCGCCAAAAACTCCATCTTCAAACATAAAATCAACATCCTCTCTGAAACAACCGTTCCTCTCTTTATCATCGGTCAAAAGCTCCTCCCAATCATACCCCTCTGAACTCAACATGTAGATCTTTTCCAGAACAGAAGCACAAAGAGACGCATTTCGTGATACTTTTGGAATCCCTAAATACATAGACCCTCTACAAATCAAAGATCTAATCCCTTCGATCGCCTTATCCATCTCAATCTCCTCTCCACCTCCTACAAAATCACTTGCTTCAGAAGCAAAACACAAAGAATCAACCCTTTGAGCAACAAGATCATCGCTTATTTTAGCATCGAAAGCATCCAAAGAAGAAGGGGAACGATTCAAAACAAAGGGAACCTGCATTTGCACTCCAACCAAATATTTCAAAAAACCCATTTCTCTCAAAATAGCCAATTTGTCTTTCAATCCCTCAAAAACCCCACCCATAACTGATTGCCTACACACAACTTCAGTACCAAACTCCTTAGTCCTGAAAAGCCCTTGCTCTATCAAAGCATCAATCCCGTCAATAAAAGATTGATAATACTCATCAACAAAGACAATTTCTTCAAGACTAATAAAAGGGTCCAAAAGATCATTGGCCCTCAAGTGCCCAACAGTTAAACAAAATAAAACGGCATCGTCCCTGCCATGTCTAAACGAATCAATATACAACCTAGACCCCTTCTCAATCCCCGTAGGAAACATCCAATCAGAAGACCCATCAGTACTGCTAAATTCCTGTGAACTACTCTCCTCTCCAATCCCATCTCCAGAAGTGACAGTCAAAGCCCGAACCTGTATCTCAACCAACGTTTCAATAACCTCAATGTGCAAATCCTCCTCCCTAAGTTCAAAAACATTATCAACCCACTTCCCCTCCCTCAACAAAGTTGAGAGCTCAAACCTCGCCAGCCTCTTTATAAGTTTCGGGTCCAAATCAAACAACTCTTTCCTTCTTTTAACAGACAAAGTCCTATACTTTATAGGGTCCATTTTTGAAACCGCTACCAATTTGTGATACCACGTCCAAACATCGCCTTTCTCAAGAAAAGAACAAGCCACGGACCAAAGCTTTTCACACAAACCAAGAATCCCAGCCTCCCCCTCTGAGAAAAGAACTTGTTCCAAACTCTTCCCCTCAGAAGCCAAAGCAATGACAACCAAGTCATACAACCCCGTAACCTTGGTCAGGTCAGGATCTCCAGCACCATCTAAAGATTCTTCCTCCACATCAAACGGCAAGTCCAATTGACCATCCAAATCCCCCTCACCTTCAATGTCTCCTGCAACTATCTCCATATGACAAATTATAAGGAGTAATAATACCCCTCTCCTCCTGAAAATCAAGGTTTATTTAGGATCTTTTTCATCTCCGCCACCAGGACCAAAAAGTTGAACCAATTTAGCCTCATCCTCAGAATTGACTGCCCCTTCCTCCTCAGAATCCCCACGATCATTTGCCAAAGCATTAGCAACCATAATTTCCGCACACATCCTATTAACAACCTTTTGGAAAACCTCAGGAGAATCTTCTCCCACCCTACTACAACGAGCTATAAACTCCTTCAACCTCCCGGTTAAATCAGCCTTATACAAAGCAAGTCTTGTCATAGGAGTCTCTTGCTTCGGCATCTCCCAGTTCCGAAGAGCCTCTATTTGCTTAGCAAAAGCCTTCTCGGTTGTATCCCCCAACGACTCATATCTATCAGAAATACCCCCGCTTTCAACCAAATCAGAAAAAACTTCTTCAGCAGAAAGTTCATCAGAAGAAGTATTCAACTCCACGGCAAGAGCAGTTATTTTCTCTCTCACATCATCATTTATCTCAACAAAGTCACGAAAAAGCCCACTAAAAAACCGCATAAAAGGAAGCATTCCCCCCATCGCAGCCAGCTGTAAAGGAGCCGTTTTGTCCGCCAA
>CAZBZZ010000095.1:0-4232 GCA_964496555.1 uncultured Candidatus Peribacteria bacterium | reverse complement strand
TGTCTTCTATTTCTTTGAAGGAGCCTATCACTGGATCGCAGATGCAAAAAAAGATGCTTGGTTTGATGGATTTAGCACTGAAGCGTTTAGTGGTAGTATTCCTGATTACTATACGTATATGCTAATAGATGCTAAGAGGCAGGCTCTAAAGGATCAAATGTTTTTAGCCATAGGTGGGGCAAGTGATCTTAGTGACATTGAGACTAAAAAGTCTAAGGTCTTTGATTTTACTGCCCAGATGAAGTCTTACTATACTAAGATTCTTTCTACTCAATTCCCTGGAAAAGATCGTAAAACTTGGGATAGAGAAGACTTTAACGCAAGGATTCTTTCTCCTTTGAAAAGGGCTGGAGTTGTAAGTGATGAATATAAACATGCTCTTGAAAAATTCGAAACTAAAGCCTTTCAAAAGTTAGCAACTAAAGGCTCAGATATTTCTACCGATGCGTATAAAAAGGTAGGTAAAATGATTGGGATTTATCAGTACATTACTATGGGCCAAGATACTGCTGAATTGGATGATTGGAGTGATAAAGACAAGAGGGCTAAAAACTGGAAGATTTCAAATTTCTTTGAAGGATCTGGAGATTTAATTATCAATTTTTATGGTAATTATTTCTTGGCTGGTGGTTCTGTGGATAGCATGCCTCCTATTAGCAAGTGTGAAGGACTTGTTCATTATGAACGATGGGAAAAAATCAACCCTGTATCTCCACCACTCACAGAACTATCTAAAGAGAGGTATGATCATGAGACGTTGTTAACTGAAGGGCCTGACAAGGGACGAACTGAGTTGGAGGCAGCTGTTGCCAAAGCTTTTTCTGACGCTGTTGAAGATCTTAAAGATGAATTTGGATCAGATTTCGATGGAATTTTGGCAGATCAGCAATTGGCTATCATTCTCGGGCATAAAGACGGGAATTTAAAAAATAAATTGATAACTCAGAGTAAACGTCCTGCATACAACATGGCTGTTGCCATTCATGCTAAAAACGTTAAGAGAGATTTCGAAACTGACGAAATAACGGGTTATTACGCTCAATTCATACATGATTTAATGACTGAGGAAAAATACTGGACTGACCCTGATTTGGGGATTAAAGAGAGGGTTAAGATTTGGAATCGAAAAAGAAAATTAAACTAATAAAATGACTATTGAAATACCAGGTGCTCTTGAGACGGTTGACCTAATGCTTCTGTATTTAAACGGGGGGCTCGGGGCAGGGTTGGATGCAACTAATTGGGCAGCTGAAAAGCTTGGACTTAGAACAAAGTTTGTTTTTTATCCTGGCACTTTTAAGGCATCTAAGATGTACTCTGGAAGAGATCGGGTTTACGCCGCTTATTGTTTTAGTGTTGAGGGCTATCAGAAACAAGTTGACAGCATTTCTGCCGAGCTCTCTCCCCTAGCTGAGGTTCATCAACGGTTAGTTGACCTGGAAGATGATACTTTAACAGACATTGCCGAGGCGGAAAATGAGGAAGAAGTTGCTAAAGGGGAAAGAGATTTTCAGAAAAATTTTGGTAACAAGTATATGCATGAAGAATTGGATATTAATAAGGATCACAAGGAAAAATATGTAAAACCTCAAGATGAAGCTGTAAAAGCAGCTCGAGACAAGAAAGCTAAGGCCGCAGGAGACAGAAGACTTGCTCCTTTTGGTCATGAATTTACTGGGGGGAGGGCGAGATCTATAAAAATGACTCTTGGTAAAGTTGAAGAACAAATGGAAGCTGTAGCCTCCCGTTTTGAAGTTTCTAAAATTCAATTAGAAAAAGCTACTGAGTATAAAGAGAATTTCAGAAAAGCTGCTGAGGATCTTCCTAAAGAATATAATGACGATTACAAAGATGTAAGTGAGGATATTAGAGATAATAGAAAAGAAATTAATGAAATTGATGAAGAGATTATTGAGTTAGAGGCTAGTGATGATTCGACTAAATCAGATAAAATTGCACGTAGAAAACGAAAAAGGGATGAGCTTTTTGCAGAGATCGAAGAGCTTAAAAAGGATAAGAAGAAATACAGTGACTCTAAGGATAAAGCTAGCAAACGTTTGTCTAAACTAGATGTAATTGAGCAAAAAATGTCCCAAGCGTTTGAAAAATATGACAAAAAAACTAAAGAGTCTCCTGAGTCTTCTGAGCCCCCTTCTACTCCAGACGAAACTGAAGGAGAGAGATCGGCCCCTCTAATTGGTTCTTCTGAATCATCTTTAGAGATGGACTCATCTGATTTTTAAATTAATTACTCTATGTCAAAAACAGAAAATTTAAATGACTTGAAAAAGTTGCTAAAAACTATGGACTTCATTGAACCTGAAACAAAGGGGAAATGGGTAGAAAAGTCAAAATCGCTGAATGGTAAGCAACTTGAGATTGTATGTAAAAAGTTTAAGGATGCTAAAAATAAAATAGATGGTGTGTATGTAAGAGTTGCCTTGGACCATGACGGTGATAAAGGAAAATTGATCGAGAGAGTGATTACTGCAATAAATAAAGATAAATAAAACCAAATAAAGATATGGATAAAATAGATAAAAACGTAGAAGCCTTTAATAGATCTGGAGAATTAAGTTCCGATGATCTGATTGGACTTATAGATAAAAGAATCGTTGATGTCGAAGTTGATATTAGTGTTGCTTCTGATATTGACAAAGAACTTATGTTTTTAGAACTGAGAGAGCTTGATAATTTGAGAAAATCTCTTGCCGAGATGGGAAAGTTAGATATTGAGGAATTATCCGTTTCTGAGAGAAAGAAATATGATCTTGCAATCCAGGCTGTTGCTTCAAAATTAGAAATTGAACTTGATAGTATTTTCAGTCTCGCTGACTTCCGAGAAGAGGTTGAATCCAAGGAAGATTTGATTGATTTTTGTAGGGAGAACATGAAGTTTCTACCCTTGGATAAGCATGTGGGAGATGTTAATGCTTTGAGTATCGCTAAATTGAGATCTTTAAAGAAAAATATCGGGAAATATCAGGAACACTTTGATAGATTTATGGAAGTATTTAATTACTTTCCTACTTCAGTAAGTGAGAAAATCTCGCTTAAATATTTCTATAAGTTGGTCGAAAGTTCTCCTAAGTCTATTTCTGCCTCTATAAAAGGGCTTTCTAAAGTTTTGAAAAATATTAAGTCTAAACTTAAAGAGCAAAAAACTCTTCGTATAAAAATTAAGGCGAAGATGCAGGAGGTTCAAGCGCAAACAGAGATTAACAACCAGTTAAAAGGGCTTAAAGCCATCAAAGAAGAGGAGGAAGACAACCTAGTTGTAAGGCTCTTTAAATTAGCTTCCAAATCAACCGCAAAGTCTCAGGTTGTCTCTGATGATTTATTTGTTGTTATTGGAGCTTTGTTAAATGGGTCTGATGCTCAAAAACTCACCAAAAAAGTGGGGAAAGCAATTGATGACGAGACTGAGATGTATTCATTTCATGATGATCATTTGAGTAGAGTTCTAATATCTACGAAAAGTGAAACTGTTGTTTTAGAAAAGGCAAAAGCTCTCGTTGATCCGATGGCGGCGTTGGATGATTTAAATGCTACATATAAGGGTTTTGTTACTATGATAACTCGAGATCCTTCTTTAGGAGGCGGCGGAACACCCGGGCAAATGCAGGAGCTCGTTGATCAAATGCAAGTTCTTCAGGAAAAAATACTGCCAAAAAGAACTGAGCTACTCATGGTTCAAGTCGATCATTTGAAGGGTTTAAAAAAGCTTCTACGTGGTGACTTCGCTCTTGGTAAAAAGATCTTTGCGAAACTTCAAGGTGAAGTTTCAATGGAGGAGCGAGCTTTGTTCGAGGCTTCGTTCAGACTATAGCTTTTACTTTGACTACACAGGATGATGAATCTAAATTACAGCAGGAGTTGAAAAATAAAGATTTTGATGATCTTAGTGATAAATCTAAATCATATGCTTCCAAAAAGTCTGGTTATATTGGGCGAAGACTTGAGTACTTAGATAAAAGATTGAAAGAGTCTTATGGCACGACTGAAGAGTTGGGTAAAGAAGGTAGTCGTTTGGCTCTAGTTTATGAATATGAGCTATTAAGTCTTGAGAAATCCATACTTGATGGTGAAGAATTTGATATTGGAGCTGCTTTGAGTTTGTATTATTCATCTAATGCAAGAGGTTATAAAAAAATTGCTGAGATGACTCAGTCAATGATCGACACTCACCTACCAAAGCACATTGATGATATTCCTGGAATTGCAGCTATCCA
>CAZBZZ010000094.1:0-4248 GCA_964496555.1 uncultured Candidatus Peribacteria bacterium | reverse complement strand
CCCTAAGGGTTCTAGGGTGAATATGCCTCCACTCAAACAACCCTACCTTTTCTTCATCCAAAACCTTCACTCTCTTATCAATTCCCATCAAAGATTTAAATGTATTTCCCAAGAAGTCAAAATCCTTTAGAACCTTATCCAAATCCCTTTCAAGTCTACTAATAGGCCTCACATCTTTATATTTCCTCAATTGATTAACCGCTTTGTGAGCAGTATTTTTCAATTGATAGTCAGAGATATTTTTGTGACGTACGTATGGGTAAAAATCGATAGTGTTTCCTATACAATCCAAATCCTCATGCAAGAACAAAGCCAGTCTAATAGCATTTACATCAATCTTCGCCTCTGCATTCTGCAAAACAGAAACAATATTCGAAACCAACGTCTCCTCTCTTATCACGCCGCCTGATTCAGTAAGGAAATGAGCCGCAAAAGTGTGAACATGAGTAAGAGCAGTATTGAAAACATTACGACGCATCTTGCTCAAAGCGTTCTTTTCAATCTGCCTAATCCTTTCGCGAGTCACAGAAAATTCTTTTCCAATTTCTTCCAGCGTATGTTTACGAGTATTGTCCAAATTAAACCTTTTCACGATCACAGCCTTCTCTTTATCCGAAAGCAGAAGGAGCAGATTCTTGACGATGTCATCGAGCTCAATAAGAGTCGTTGCCAGGTCAGAAGTCTGAGGGTTAGACGTTGTTTGCATGGGAATGAGGGTAAGGGGAATTTGTTTAACACATCGAATTATAAAAACTCTTTGCTAGTTTGGCAAAAAAAACGTATTGTTCGAATTTACAAAAGCCGGAGTTGTTTTAAAGTTAAGGCAGTCACCCCAAAACATAGCCGGCACAATGTATGGTACGAATCAATCCAGAATTTAAATACCCACGGATTTTCTTACGAAGTCTACTCATGTGCACATCCACGGTGTGAATATCTCCCATTAAATTCTTCCCCCATACGTATTCAAACAGGTCTATTTTGGAAACTATCTTGCCTTTATTAGCCAACAAAAACTTCATCATGAAGAACTCCTTATTTATAAGTTCAATCTCATGAGAGTTGTCTATTTTCAATATACGAGTAGTAGAGTCTAGTTCGAATTCCAATCCTTTAACTTTAAAGAGCTGACGTTGATCCAAATCCGCAACACAAGTACTTTCGTGAATATTAACAATCTTTCTGTACGAAAAAGGAGCTAAAAAAATAGGAGTTTCCATCGACTCCCTAAACATATTAATTATTTCCACATCAGCTTTTTCAATCAATATAAAGAAAATTTTGCCCGGCAGAATATTCACAAGATGCAAGCAAAAATTAAGATGCTGTTCAGTGGGATAATTCAAATGCAAGAAAAACCCATCATGATAAACAAAGTCATAATGGTCAGTTATTGAAAAATCCGTCTTGTAAACCAAGGTACGCAAATTAGAAGCCTCCAACCCCTTCTGTAGACTCCTTCCCGAAACATAATCAGATGTGACTATTGCAGATAACATACAAGGGACAATCTAATGCTTGTCGACCCCACGTTACAAGCACACAAAACAGAAAGAGTCGCAAACAGCTTACCCAAAGAGTAAAATCAAAAATCAAACTGTTGTTGAATAAAATACAACAGACATATAAACTGTGTAGGCCTAATTAAATTCTAAACAATAAAATCATGGCAGAAGAATCAAAAAAACAATATCTAGTTAAAATCTCTGAAGAAGTTGAAAGCGGGAAATTCGTTAATGCAATTTCCGTACACTTCAATGGCAACGAATGTGTCCTAGACATGGGATACACTCTACCTAATGCAGAGAAGCCAACTATCAAAATCGTTAGTAGGGCAAACATGACTCACAAAACAGCAGAGTCATTCCTAAAAGTGCTTTCAAACGCGCTTTTGGATTTCAAAAACAAGAACGAGAAAAAGTAACCAATTAAAATTATGGAAAACCTAATGGAAAAAGTGGTAGCTCTTTGCAAAAGGAGGGGGCTGATATTCCCAGGATCTGAGATCTATGGAGGATTGGCAAACACATGGGACTACGGACCATACGGAGTACTGCTAAAAAACAACATCAAAGAAAGTTGGTGGAAAGAATTCGTCAAAAGTCGTGAAGACATGGTTGGTCTCGACTCAGGAATCTTACTAAACTCAACAGTATGGGAAGCTTCAGGACATGTCGGATCATTCTCAGACCCATTGATGGATTGCAGGAAATGTAATGAGAGAGTGAGAGGAGACAAATTAATTGAAGAAAAATTTGGAGTAGAAGCCGTAGCAGGAAAATCATTCAAAGAAATAGGAGAGATAATAGCAAAAGAAAAGCTAGCCTGCCCAAGCTGTGGCAAATGCGACTTCACAGAAGCCAGAGAATTCAACTTGATGTTCAAAACCAGCCAAGGTGTGACCGAAGAAGGTAGCAAGCCAGTCTACCTCCGCCCAGAAACAGCACAAGGAATCTTTATCAACTTCAAAAACGTAATCCAAACTTGTAGAAAACGTGTACCTTTCGGAATCGGTCAAATAGGTAAGGCTTTCCGTAACGAAATCACTCCAGGGAATTTCACATACAGGACACGCGAATTCGAACAGATGGAAATCGAATACTTCGTAAATCCAAGCGAGGAAAAGGAAAACGAGAAAATGTTCGAAGAATGGAAAAAACAAGCAATGGACTGGTACTTAGCACTCGGCGTAGACAAGAAGAACTTACGATTCAGAGAGCATGACAAAGACGAGCTTTCACATTACTCAAGCATGACAATCGACATAGAATATAAATTCCCATTCGGATGGGGAGAATTAATGGGATTGGCAAATCGCGGACAGTTCGACCTAAGCCAACATGAAGAGTTCTCAAAAGAAGACCTCAAATACCAAGACCCACAAACAAATGAGAAATATCTTCCGGCAGTAATAGAACCTTCGTTCGGTGTAGAAAGAAGTGTCCTCACGGTACTTTTGGACGCATACGACGAGGATCAGGTAGGAGACGAAGAAAGAGTCGTTATGAGATTTTCGCCACAAGTAGCCCCAGTCAAACTCGCAATTCTGCCTTTGATGAAAAAAGAGGAATTGCAAAAGGTTGCTAGGAGCATATTTGATGAGTTGAAGGAAGATTTCCAGGTAGAATATGACGAATCAGGTGCAATCGGAAAAAGATACAGAAGACAGGATGAAATAGGAACTCCATTCGCAATAACTATTGATTATGACTCTCTAGATGACGATTCTGTAACCTGGAGAGACAGAGACACAACAAAGCAAAAAAGAGTAAAAATCGCTGATTTATACGAACTTTTAAAGAAAGAAGTCAGTTAAGAGCAAAATAGAAGACAAAACCCACTTCTAACCTTATAGCCTATTGATAAAATAGGCTATTTCTGGTATTATATAAAGATAAATTACACATAAAAACAGAAATGCTAAATCTCTTGAAAGCTATAGGAAGCTTCATTGTGGACCACCCCGTATGGTTTGTATTAATCATAATTGGGTTGGTGATTGGCGTGAAATTCGGTATCCGATTCATGAGAAGGGCTTACGCTCGTGCCTTAAATAAAAACAGAGTCTTCTTGAGGGTTACGATGCCAAGGCAAGATTCAGCAAAGGACAAAGATAAACAAACAGAAAAAGATTTCAGAGAGAAAATATCTGTAATGGCTCAATTCTTCAGGAACCTAGAAGAAACTAGAGAAATGAATCTTTGGAATATAATTAAAACCAAAATATTCCAACACAACGTATTTTCATTCGAACTAGTAGCAGAAAACAAACTGGTTAACTTCTACGTAAGTGCACCAAAGTATTATGCCGACATAGTAGAAAAACAAGTGACTTCATATTATCCAGACGCAGAAGTATTGCCAATGGAGCCATACAAGCATTTGCCAGAAGGAAACAAATTCAAAGCATATTACGCATACCTCAGGAATCCATTTTGGTTCCCATTGAGAACATACAAGAAGATAGAAAACGATCCTCTGAATGATCTGACAAACATCTTCTCAAACATGAAAGAAGAAGAAACAGCTGCTTACCAAATAGTACTAAGACCAAAAGCAGGAAAGTGGCAAAAAAGAGCGGAGAAACAAGGCTCTGCATACTTCCAAGGTGGAAAGGCCAGTAAACTCTCAGGCATCCCAATCCTAGGAAAGCTATACGCACTACTTACAGGAATAATTGGAGGTTACGACAAGTACAAAGAGAACGCTCCAAAAGGCGATTCCCAAGCAGGATACGTAAGGATGCTT
>CAZBZZ010000093.1:0-4309 GCA_964496555.1 uncultured Candidatus Peribacteria bacterium | reverse complement strand
AGAGCCTGGTCAGCATTATAATTATGCATGTGGTGATGGATTTTGGTTTGACATACCAGCTCAAGTTGAGAGTTATGGGGATTCAACTACTATTACTAATTTGCGTCAAGATACGAACTATACGTGTACCGTATCTGTTCACAATGATTCTCATGTGACAGTAGATTCTTCTGATTCGATTTGGACTTCTACTTCTGCCAAGCCAGATCAATTGAGTGTTATTTCTACTTCTATATCTATCTCTGATGTTTTGACGATCGAGTTTGAGGATATTGGAGAAGGGAATTATTACTCTGCTGATTGTGACCCAGGTCTTATTTCTACTTTTGAAGATTCAGATGCATATGATCCTCCTGCACAATCTGGATCGAGCAATGAGTTCACTTTTACTGATTTGACACCAGGTGGAACTATTTATAGGTGTCATGGGTCTGCCTCTGGAGATCGTCATAGTGCTGAGATCTATTACGAGACATACGATTAAAAAATTACATTGACTATAAAGGTTAGCACTCTATAATACGGGGTGCTAATTTTTATTCTGTTAGCAAACAAATTAACCAAATTAATTATGGCAAAGATCAATCCAGTTGGTGATCATATCGTTGTTGAAGCTATTGAAGAAGAAACAACTTCAGAAAGCGGGATCATCATTCCTGAAACAGCTTCGAAAGAGAGGCCGATGAAAGGCAAGGTTCTCGAAGTAGGACCTGGAAAACTTCTTGATAGTGGTGAGCGGAAACCAATGGAAGTGAAAAAAGGTGATACGGTTCTCTATACCAAGTACGGACCAACTGAAATCAAGCTAGATGGAAAAGAATTGCTTGTTTTGAGTGGTGCGGATGTAATGGCAATTATTGAATAAAAAATTTATACAACTAACCTGTTAATACTATGGCTAAGAAAATTATTTATGGAGATGATGCGAGACAAAAACTCTACAAAGGAGTTCAAGCTCTTGCTGACTCAGTTAAGGTGACTCTCGGCCCAAAAGGTCGAAATGTGATCCTAGACAAAAAATATGGTGCGCCACTTATCACAAATGATGGTGTAACTATCGCAAAAGAAGTTGAGCTAACAGATCCAGAAGAAAACATGGGTGCACAGCTTGTGAAAGAAGTTTCTACAAAAACAAACGATGCTGCCGGTGACGGTACGACAACAGCTACAATCCTCGCGGATTCTATGATCGCTGAAGGTCTCAAGCATCTCAAAGAGGGAGCGAACGCTGTTCAGCTCAAGAAAGGAATTCAAGGCGCTGTAGGCGCGTTGGAGAAAGCTCTAGAGGATATGGCAATACAGATTAACGATAGCAAAGAGAAGGTTGCTCAAGTTGCGACTATTTCTGCTCAGGACAAAGAAGTTGGTGAATTGATTGCTGATGTTATGGATCTCGTCGGAAATGATGGGGTTATTACTGTTGAGGAATCGCAGACTATGGGTATTGAGAAGGAAGTTGTTGAGGGAATGCAGTTTGATAATGGGTATGTTTCACCTTATTTCATTACAGATCCTTCTAGGATGGAGGCTGCTTATGATGATGTAAAAATCCTTCTGACTGACAAGAAAGTTTCTTCTATTCAGGAGCTTCTTCCTCTGCTCGAGAAAGTTGCGGGGACTGGCAAGAAGGAAGTTGTGCTGATTGCTGAGGATATTGATGGTGAAGCTCTTGCAACTCTTGTTCTCAATAAATTGCGTGGGACTTTCAACGTGCTTGCGGTGAAGGCGCCTTCTTTCGGTGATCGACGCAAGGAGATGTTGAAGGATATTGCTGTTTTGACAGGAGCGACTGTGATCAGTGATGAGATTGGTTTGAAAGTGGAAACTGCTGAGCTTGCTCACCTCGGTGAGGCTCGTCGAGTGGTTTCTGATCAGGACAGGACAACTATCGTGGATGGAAAGGGTGATAAGAATTTGATTGAAGCTCGTGTGGATGAGTTGAAGGTTCTTCTTGGGAAGTCTAGCTCGGATTTTGATAAAGAGAAATTACAGGAACGTCTTGGAAAGTTGGCAGGTGGTGTTGGAGTGATCAAGGTGGGAGCTGCGACTGAGGTTGAGCTCAAGGAGCGTAAATTGAAAATTGAGGATGCATTGAATGCTACAAAAGCTGCTGTGGAGGAGGGAATCGTACCTGGTGGTGGCGTTGCATTGCTTCGAGCGATGAAAGCTCTCGATGAATTGAAAGGAGATGCTGATGAAATGAATGGAGTTGCAATTGTGAAGGGTGCTCTTGAGAGACCTCTTCGTCAGATAGCTGAGAATGCTGGAAAGGATCCTTCTGAAGTTTTGGATAAGGTTCTTGGTGGAAAGGAAGATGAAGGTTATGATGCTGCTAAAGATGAATATGTAGATATGATCAAGGAAGGAATTATCGATCCTAAAATGGTAACTCGATCAGCTCTTAAGAATGCGGCTTCAGTTGCTTCGCTGTTCCTGACTATGGGAGGTGCTATGAGTGATATCCCTGAAGAGAAGGATTGTTGTGGTGGAGGTGATGCTGGAGCAGCCGCTGCAATGGGAGGTGGAATGCCAGGAATGGGTGGGATGATGTAGATGAGCGAAGTTTAAAAAAACTTGAATAGGAAGTGGTCGTTTGGTATGATCGCTTCCTTTGTTATTTAACTAAGTTTATTATGGTTGAAAGTAATACTACGGAGTGTACGTATTTCTCTGAGCAGGGTGGTGGAAAATTTAGATGTGGGGTTGATTCTTTGAATCCTTGGATTCATGATGAAGCTGATCGTGTGCGAACGCATTGTCGAGGAGCTTTTGGGGAATGTATTCTTTTTAAGGGGGCTGATGATGAGGAGTTGGGTGCTGATATTCTTATGGATGATGATGATCTTGATTTGGGTTAATTGGACAACCTTACTCCTGGTGATGAAGAATGTCCCCATGAAGATTGTTCATGTGTAGCTGTTGATGGAGAGTATATGGGAAGAATCAGGACTAGATTCAGAGCGGCCTGTGAAAAAGTAGGTATTGATTTGGGGTAGGGGGCTACTGCTCTCTTGACAAAAGCGTCTTTTAGGCATAGAATTCGCTTCTAAGTATTAACTATTTATATTATGACTGATGATTTTGAAATTACACAGGAGTTTGGTGCAGATTCTGAAGGGATAATCCCTGTTCCAGATATTCCTGATGATAATCCTTATGCTGGGTTGGAGCATCCTTCTTATGATCCTATGCATGTTGAGGACGGTACTACGGCTCGTGCTTTTGAGTTAATGGAAACTGATCCTGAATTTGCAAGACTCTTTCAGGATGAATGTCTTTTATTCTTACTTACAGCAGATAGGGCTCATTTTGTTGATGAATTAGGTTATTCTGGGAAAAGAACTGCGGATGGTTGGTTAATTGGTCCAAAGGGAGAAGCAACGGCGTTTACTCCTAGGAGTATGATTACTGCAGGAATAGATAGAGTTTCTCATCAAGCTTTGATTAAACATTATCGTCCAATTAGAGTTGCTGCAATTGAGGAATTGGGTGGTTTGGAGGGAATAAGAGGTCTGATTGCTTCTGTTATAGAGGCTAGAGGGTTTAGTATAGAGAGGATGACTGAGCCCCCGGAGGGAGATGCTTTTGCAATTAAATTGTCAACTAATCCTGCTGGGCTAAGTTGTTTTGAAACTAAAAGGATTCTTGGTGAAGTTAAAGCAGATGTTGGAGGTCTGATAGGAAAGGATGTTTCTTTCCATGTTTTTAGTGACGGAGTAGAAGGATAATTTAAATTTATACAATGCCTGAAGGAGATAATTTTAAAATCGAAAAAGTATTTGGGTATGAAGCTGATGATGGTCCAAAGACTGTTGTTTCGGTATCGTTTGATGATACAGTAGATATAGATCTTGTGAGGTTTAAAATTGCATTGAAATTGCAAGATCCGGATTTATCTGATGAAGATAGAGTTTTTTGGAGTGCTTTGCTTAAGATGAAGAAGGTTGTTAGAAAATAAGACAACTCTTTATTTGATTGTAACAAATCATCCCTTTCTTCGTTGTATATTCTTGCTATGAATAATATTGTAAACATAAAGTGTCATCGATGGTCAAACCACTTCCAGAAGTGTTCCTTTAAGCTTAAGCGGTAAAAATTTTTAGCTTTTAGAAAGTCCCTTCTGGAATTGAGGAAAGAGGGGGCTTTTTTATTTCTCGCGTTCCGTGCTCTGAGTTGCGTGAACGCAAAACAATTAACCAAAATTAATCATGAAAACAGCAATTGTAAAAGTATCAGTATTCCTAATCTCTTTTGTAGTCCAATATATTATGGGACTTGCAATCGAGGTTTTTAACCTCTTTGGGCAGCT
>CAZBZZ010000092.1:0-4370 GCA_964496555.1 uncultured Candidatus Peribacteria bacterium | reverse complement strand
ATATTTGGGGATTTTGGAGGAGACTGGGGATCGGCTCGTTGATCGGTTGGTTGAAATTGTAGACGAGCTCGAAGCTGCGCAGGAGGAAATAGAGGTGAAGCGGGTGGCTTTGGCCAAACTTGAGAATCAATTACAGGAGAAAAAATCACATCTTGAGACGCAAAAAGCGGCAAAAGAAAATATGCTTATAGTGACGAAGAGTCAGGACAAGATTTATCGTGAATTGCTGGTTCAATCAATGGAGGAACAACAGGAGGCGTTGGCTGAGATTCAGGCTTTCCAGGAGACGCTCGCGTTTGTTGAGCAAAAGATTGTTGAGGAAGGCGATAGTTTTGATATTTCGAAGTATGAGGACATGGTTGGGCAGAGGTTTATGACTATTTATGAATTCCATAAGCTGCCTGCAAGTGGTGAAGGATTTATCTGGCCTGTGATGCCTGAACGTGGACTGAGTGCATACTTCCATGATCCGTCTTATAGAGGCGTCTTTGGAGTGCAGCACAGCGCTGTTGATGTCAGAGTCGGACAAGGAACTCCTGTGTTTGCAGCGGCCGATGGAGTGGTCTACAAGGCTGCGGACAATGACTATGGATACAGTTATGTCACTGTGGTTCATCACGATGGTTTGACGACTAATTATGGGCACATTAGCAATATTATGGTTGAGGAAGGCCAGGTCATTCCTCAAGGTTCTGTGCTTGGACTCTCGGGTGGAATGCCAGGGACAAAAGGAGCTGGATATATGACCACTGGACCTCATCTTCACTTCGAGGTGTTGCAGAATGGAGCGTATGTTGATCCTCTTCGATTCTTGCCTCTTGAGGTTCTCGATGCGGATGCGATTGAGACTCTGCCGGATTCCTATATGGACGATTGGGAATTGGCTATTTTAAGTAGCGATTTGTTGGAGTAGGAATCCTGCGGTATAATGCCCTTATGAAAGTACATACTGATTATTTGTTGTTCAACACTAGAGAAAGACGCGAGTATCTTCGCATCACTGATGAAGTGGCTCATGTTGTTCATGACAGTGGGGTTCAAGAGGGGTTCGTTCTTGTGAATGCTATGCATATCACTTCGGGCGTTTATGTGAATGATGCCGAAACGGGGCTGATCCATGATATCGACGGTTGGCTGGAGAAGCTGGCTCCTTCGGGGCTGCCCTACGAACACCATCACACCGGAGAAGACAATGCTGATGCTCATCTCAAGCGGATGCTTGTCGGTCAGCAGGTTGTGATGCCTGTCACTGAAGGGCAGCTCGATCTTGGGCCGTGGGAGCAGATTTATTATGCGGAGTTTGATGGGCAGCGGAAGAAGAGAGTTGTCATCAAAGTCATGGGCGCTGGTATTGATGATGTTGAATGATCCTAACTGCTCGCAAGGGACTTCTTGCGAGGTGTGAAATTATGCGTGAATCTAAATCACAGAAGGTTGAACGTGCTACAGCTATCGCAAAGATGCTTGTACAAATGTATAAGAGGCGGAAGACTGTTTTGACTTGGTCGAGTCCGTGGGAATGTCTGGTTGCGATCCAGCTTTCTGCTCAATGTACGGACGCTCGAGTCAACATAGTGACACCTCCGTTGTTCAAGCGTTTGAAGTCAGTCGAGGATTTCGCGAATGTGCCTGCGCGAGAGTTGGAGAAGATGGTTCATTCGACTGGTTTTTATAGGAATAAGGCGAAGAATATTAAGGGAGCTGCTCAGATTGTCGTTCGTGAATTCGAGGGGCGTGTACCTCAAACAATGGATGAGTTGCTGAAGTTGCCTGGGATGGCGCGGAAGAGTGCGAATGTTTTGCTTTTTAATGCTTTTGATAAGGTGGAAGGAGTTGCTGTGGATACTCATGTGATGAGGATCACGGATCTGCTTGGGTTGATCTCAGCTGGTGCTAGGAAGAAGCCTGTGAAGATTGAGAAGGAGCTTCAGACGCTGCTGCCGAAGAAATATTGGGGGTTGTTTTCATTGCTGATCACTGAACACGGCCGTGAGGTGTGTATCGCGAGAAAGCCTCGGTGTGCCGAGTGTAAGTTTAATCAGATTTGTCCGGGGAGCTTGGTTTAAGATTCTTCACCCTCGCTAAAAATATCTCTTGGCTCTGAAAAAACTCCACTTACTGCATCTGCTATGTGGCTCATTCTGTGTGGGTCTTCTGTTAATTCCAATTCCCCGTAACCATTTTCTATGGTGTCTAATCCCAACCCTTCTCCTTTTAGGGTCTCTTCGAAATCTTTAGTAGGAATGTACCAACTTTCGTGTGTCTGTAATTTGTTTAGCATTTCTAATTCTGCCAATGATAAAGGATCTTCTTCTCCTTCTTCACTGGGATCCAGTCCCAAGGCTTCACGAAGACATTCTCTGTACGTTTCAATATGTCTGTTTACCCATTTATTTCCACGACTCATATCCACAAGATCCTCTTCCAAGAATCCACCCGTTGGATAATTTGGGATTACTGATTCTTCTACGGCTTCATCAACTATGACTTGTTCTTCTGCTGTAAGTGGTTCTGAGCTTTCTAATCCTGACATATTTTTTTATTAAAAAATGGAGTCGATATTATCTGTTTCTGTCGATTGAGTCAAATTTATCTACGGCGTGATCCTATTCATCGTTCGTGGGAATGGGATCGCTTCGCGGACGTGTGGAGTGCCACAGAGCCATGCGACGCAACGTTCGAGGCCCATTCCGAAGCCACAATGTGGGATTCCTCCGTATCGGATGGTGTCGAGGTACCATTCGTAGTCTTTCTTGTCGATTTTCTTTTCTTTCATGCGTTTTTCTAGGAGCTCCATGTCGTGGCTGCGTTGAGAACCTCCACCGATTAGTTCGCCATATCCTTCTGGGGCGATGAGGTCTACGTTTAGGGTGAGGTCTGGATTTTCTGGGTCGGGAGCTTGGAAAAAGCTGGTCAACGAAGTGGGGAAATGATGTACGAAGACTGGTGCTTTGAAATGTTCCGCAAGGTATGTTTCGTCGTCCGCACCGAAGTCATCGCCGTCCTTGATGTCAGATTTACCTGAGTCTTGGAGGATCTTGATCGCTTCGTGATATGAGATGCGTGGGAATGGCCGCTTGATGCTTTCGAGGAAGTCGATGTCGCGTTCCAACACTTCGAGTTCTTTGCGTCGGTTTTTGAGGACACTTTGAAGGACATGCCAAAGGAAATCTTCTTCGAAATCCATCAACTCGTCGAATTCCATGAATGGGACTTCGGGTTCAATCATCCAGAATTCTGTGAGATGGCGGCGGGTTTTTGATTTCTCTGCGCGGAAAGTTGGGCCGAAACAGTATGTTTTGCCCAATGCGTACTCCCCTGCCTCAGTGTATAGCTGCCCTGATTGGCTCAGATACGCATCGCTGTCGAAATATTCGACGTGGAAAAGGTCTGTCGTTCCTTCACAGGCTGTTTTTGTGAGGATTGGTGCGTCGACCAGAGTGAAATCGTTTTTGCGCATGTATTCGCGGATTGCCCAAACGACTTCGTCACGGATTCGCATGTTTGCCCATTGGCGCGAGCTTCGGAGCCAAAGGTGGCGGTTTTCTAGTAGAAAGTCTATGCCGTGTTCTTTTTTTGCTATTGGATAGTCGTCTTTTGCTAGTGTGATGATCTCGATCGCGCTGACTTGAAGTTCGAATACGTCTTCCTTTTTTGGGTGGGCTGTGACCTCGCCTGTGACTTTGACTGAAGATTCCATAGTGAGGTCGTTGGCGGTCTTGAAGGCTGGTGATTCTTCTGATTTGTCGAAGACAACGCCTTGAGTTGTGCCGGTCCCGTCCCTGAGTTGCAGGAAGTGGATTCCCTTTCCGGCGCGCTTGTTGTACATCCAACCTTTGATAGTGACCTCTTTACCGACATGGTCGCCGAGGTCTTTTATATATACTGTTTCTGGCATTTTTGAATGATTAATCTTGATATGGTGTACTTCCTGATGTAGAGCATGACTCTCCGTAGCTATTTGTCATAATGCTGGTAGGGTCGAGATAATTAATTTGGCATAATCTGTCCGTGTATCCGAAGTGTTTATTGGGTGGCGCGATAAACGTCCACTCTGTCGCTGCTTCCGCATTTTCTAATTCTTTAAATCCTACGAATGAAACCATCTCCCCGTATTCAACGTAGAATTCAGCACTTGCGTCAGATCCGGTAGGGATTGTTTCTCTTAGTATCCCGTGATAGTTGTTTTGGCTAACTGGGGTGACGTTGTATACGTTGATGTAAGCATTTGTTAGATTGGTTGAGTTGTAACCATAATCCCCTAAGTCTGGGGCATTGTTCACTCCCATTGAATATGGAAGTGGATCTGTATTGCCCATTGCATCACCATCATCCTCTATACAAGCTCCATTTGAGCAACCATTAGGGCA
>CAZBZZ010000091.1:0-4377 GCA_964496555.1 uncultured Candidatus Peribacteria bacterium | reverse complement strand
CAACGAGTTGAGAGCGACTTCGATTTGTTCGTCATCTGGCTCTTTCGTTGTCAGACGTTGAAGCCAAAGTCCTGGCGCTACGAAAAGAGCTGTCCATTTCTTGTGAGTATAGCGAGCAGAGATTTTCAGGTATTCGTATGCAATTCCTGCTATGAGAGGTAGGAATGCGAGTCTGTTCAGAAGATTGGTTGTGAAGTCCGGTTGTTTCGGGATAAAGGTGTACACGAGGATGCTGATCACGAAAACGATCAGGACGAAACTTGTTCCGCATCTTGGATGGAAACGAGTTTGCTTGCGTGCGTTCTCGACTGTTAGCGGCAATGATTGTTCGTATGTGAAGACTGCCTTGTGTTCTGCTCCGTGATATTCGAAGATTCGGCGGAAGCTTGGGAAGAGGCTGAGTAGAAATATGTATGCGATGAAGAATGTTGTCTTGAGTATTCCGTCGATTATGTTGAAGATGATCCAGTTGTCTTGGATTGTTTGAGAGTATTTTTCGAGTCCTGTTGTGATGTAGAGTGGGAGGAATTTGAATAGGAATATAGAGAGTGCTAGAGCCATCACAAGTGACAATGCGAATGTAAGAGCTTCTACTACTTTTAGTGTGACGGATTTTTTTGGTTCTTTTTTTGGCTGCACGTCTTTCGGCGTTTCGTCGACGAATTCGTTTGCAGAAAAGTTAATAGCTTTTGTTCCCAAAACCATCATTTCAAAAAGATTTATAACTCCCCGAACGAGCGGAACGTTCAAAGCTCGGATGCGTTGAGTCAGAGTTCTGTACATTCGTTCTTGAGTTTTTATTGAGCCGTTTTGTTTTCGCACTGAAATAACTATTGAATTTGGAGAACGCATCATCACTCCTTCAATAACTGCTTGTCCCCCTACTGCGAAATCGATTTTTTTCTTCATTTTTTGGTTGCGCTGACGTGCTTCAAGAGCGCGTGATTTTTTATTTGATCGTTTGTGCGATTTACTTTATCTTACCCTTACTATGAAAGTCAAAATTAAAAGAATAGACTCAGATTTGCCGCTACCGGTGTATGAAACCGACGGAGCGGTGGGTTTCGATATTCTTGCTCGTGAAAAGGCAGTTGTCCCTGCTGGAGATATTATTTTGGTACCTTCAAACTTGATTGTTTCGGTGCCTGCCGGGTATATGCTCGTGGTCGCGTCGCGGTCGAGCACTCCTCGCAAGAAGGGGTTGTCGACTCCACACGGGTTTGGGATTATTGATCATGATTACTGTGGCCCTGAAGATGAGATTAAAATTCAAGTTTACAATTTCACAGATGATGACGTAGAAATTGGACGTGGAGATAAGATTGCTCAGGGAGTTTTCGTGAGGATTGATAAGTTTGAATTGGAAGAAGTTTCGGGTTCGGGGGCTGGCTCGGGCGATTTTCGAGAAGGAAGTAGAGGAGGGTTTGGGAGCACGGATTCTTAAAATTCATTAGACATGAAAAAAGGTGCGTTCATCACAATTTATGGAATAAATAATATCGGCAAATCAACTCATGCTCAGATCCTCACCGAGAGACTGATCAATGAGGGCTATGATGCTGAATTCTTGAAATATCCAAACTATACCGTTGAACCAACTGGCCCTTTCCTTGATCACCTTCTCCGAGGTCATGAGAAGCAACCAATCTCTGAAGAGGAACTGCAGCTTTGGTTTGTGTTGAACCGTTATCAGTTCCAGCCTGAGATTGAACGTAAGCTGGCCGAAGGGAAAGTTCTCGTTGTTGAGGATTATATTGGTACTGGGATTTCTTGGGGTGTTGCTAAAGGGTTAAAATTGGAATGGATGGAGGCTATCAATAAACATCTGATGAAAGAGGATCTAGCCGTCTATATGTCTGGTCATCGTCACATGCAAGCGAAAGAGGCAAAACACATCCATGAGCAGGATGATGAGCTAGCTGAGAGATGTCGTCGAGTGCATGAGAAGCTTGCGAAGAAATATAAATGGAAGAAAGTTCAGATGCAGCATGAGATTCATGATACTGCTGCTTTGATGTGGGGTGAGGTTGAAAAGTTTTTGAAATCGCGCTGATTATAGCGATGGTTATGTTGCTAGCTGCAGCGCTGATTTTCTATTGAATTTTTTGACCGTTTTTGTTATATTTGAGTCCGCCAATGGGAAGCGCATAGCGCTGAAGAGGACCGTTGGCATTTATTTTTTCATCAGACTAGGATGGCTACACTAATTGACGGCCGCAAAATCGCCAATGAGATGTACGAAACTCTCGGGAAAGAAGTTAGAGAGTTGAAAACACGGCATGAGGTACATCCGAAGCTTGCGGTTGTTTTGGTCGGGAAAGACCCAGCGAGCCTTTCTAATATCAAACAAAAGCAAAAGGCTTGTGATAAGACTTTTATTGAGTGGGAACAGTTTGATTACGAGACAGATATAACGACTGAGGAATTGGTTGAGAAAGTTGAGGAACTCAATGAGGATCCTTCAATTCATGGAATACTCGTTCAGCTTCCGCTTCCTGAGCAGATCAATGTTCCTGTTGTTATTAGGGCAATTGATCCGAAAAAAGATGTGGATGGATTCACCGCTTATAATATAGGGAAAATGTTTTTGAGTACTGAATTTGAGGATCTCGCACCTTGCACTCCCCTAGGAGTGATCAAGATGTTGGAATATCACAAAATCGATCCGAAAGGGAAAGAAGCCGTAGTCGTTGGACATAGTAATATTGTTGGAAAACCTCTTTCTACAATGCTTCTCAACCGAAATGCGACTGTTACAACTTGTCATATAGATACTCAAGATTTAGCGTTCCATACCAAACGTGCAGATATTCTGTGTGTTGGTGTTGGGAAGGCTGGCCTTATATCAGCTGATATGGTGAAGGAAGGCGCGGTTGTTATTGATATAGGGATTAATCGTACTGAGGACGGAAAATTGGTTGGGGATGTGGATTTTGAAGCAATTGAAAAGAAAGCATCATTTATAACTCCTGTTCCTGGTGGAGCGGGACCTATGACTGTCGCAGCGCTCATGTTAAATGTCGTGAAGGCTGCTAGAAGATTACATAATATAACCGATTAAATATGTGTGGAGTACTCGGCATCTATGGTCATGAATACGTAGCTCAAGATATCTATGATGGATTGATGACTCTCCAGCATAGGGGGCAAGATGCGACTGGAATTATCACTTATGATGGAAATCAGTTTCATATAAAGAAAGGACTTGGTCTTGTAAAAGATGTTTTCCGCACAAGAAATATGCGTCGCCTACAGGGGAATGTCGGGATTGGACATACTCGTTACTCAACTATTGGAAGTGGTGGAGCTGCAGATGCTCAACCTTTCATGTCGCGTGCTTTTTATGGTGTTGCGATGGCTCACAATGGGAATCTATTAAACTCTCATGACTTGAAGAAGGAGTTGTTTGAAAAAGATCATCGTTTAGTTAATTCTGATTGTGATGTGGAGGTTTTGTTGAATGTTTTCACGAAGGCTTTGACCAGTCAAAGACTTGAAGGCGATGTTAAATTTGAACATATTTGCAAGGCTGTTTCTAGTGTTTTTAAAAGATCTAAGGGGTCATACAGTGTCGTTACATATATTTCTAAACAAGGAATGGTAGCTTTCCGTGATCCTCATGGGATAAGGCCTTTGATTATGGGGAAAAGGAAAAATGGTATGTATGAAGATTATATTTTTGCTTCTGAGAAAATTGCTTTGGATGTTTTGGGATTTGAAACTGTAAGAGATGTTGAGGCCGGCGAGGTCATATGGATTGATCAGAAACGTAAGATGCACTCAAAAATTCTGAGCCACAAAACACACACACCGTGTATATTTGAATATATTTATTTCGCGAGACCAGATTCGATGATTGATAATGTCTCGGTATACAAAGCGCGCCTTAGAATGGGAGAGAGGCTTGCGTCTCAGATTAAAAAATCGGGAATCAAAATTGATGTTGTCATGCCTGTTCCTGACTCTAGTAGAACGGCAGCTATGGCTCTCGCACAGAAACTCGACCTCCCCTATCGTGAAGGATTGATCAAGAACAGATATATTGGACGAACTTTCATCATGCCTGGACAAGCAGTGCGCAAGAAATCGATAAAGTCCAAACTCAATGCAATGGCTCTCGAGTTCAAGAAGAAAAAAGTTCTACTTGTTGATGACAGTATTGTTCGCGGAAATACTTCCAAGGCGATTGTTAAAATGTGTAAGGATGCAGGAGCTTCAAAATTGTATTTCGCTTCATATTCACCTCCTGTTAAATATCCTTGTGTTTATGGGATAGACATCCCTACTTCAGAGGAGTTGATCGGGTATGGGAACTCTGTGGAGGAAATTCGCAAATTCATGGGAGCCGACAAATTGTTTTATGGAACGTTGAAAGAT
>CAZBZZ010000090.1:1670-4407 GCA_964496555.1 uncultured Candidatus Peribacteria bacterium | reverse complement strand
ATATCGTAAATCCCATCAATAGATTGAACTCCCTTCTTTCTCTTCTTATTATAAACACTATAATGCCCCTTCAAACGACCAGATACACGGACATGATGAAACCCCATCTCTGAATAGAACTTCTCCAACAACCTAGAAACAGATTCTATATAAATCCCTCTTTTTTTCCCATAAGTCTTAAGCTCCTTCACTATTTCCTCATATGACTCTTTTTTCAAACACTTAAAAGCTCTATCCTCCAGAATAGTCTTAAACCTATAAACACCCAATCTCGACGCAATCGGCACAAAAATCTCCATCACTTCAGTCACAAAAGCTTCGGCACAATCATCAGGCAACTTCTCAACCAACTCCATTTGAACAACTTTCACAGACAACAAAACAACCAACCCACGAATATCCTTCGCCATAACCAAGAATAGCTTCCTCAACAAATCTAATTTATCTGTTGACTGATATCTTACAACACGAATACTCTTGAGGATTTGCAAGCCCTCAAGAAGCTCCTTAACACCATCCCCAAACTCCTCTCCCATCTCCATAATAGTCAAATGACCAGACCCCAAAACATCGAACAAAAAAGCAGCCACAATAGTGTCTTCATCAGGCCTCAAATCAATAAGCACTTTTGCCGCTTCTCTCGGTCTAAATATGAAATCATTGTCCTTTTCGTTCCCCTTTCTTTCATTGTACATCTGCTCAGAAATTTCATAAGCACGCCACAATCTATCCCTATCAACTTGAGGCAAATAGGTCGAGATTTCTTGAACTAGATCGTCAAAATATTTATCCATGGTAAATCATAAGGATCCGGATTATACCATGAGTCTAGTTCTGCTGTAAAATAATCGCATCAATACTAGAACCTGTAACTTCGAAGACTTGCACTCCTTTAATCAAAGCTTCTGAATTCAAAGAAATATCTTGAATTCGAGGAATCAGAGCTGAAATAGAAGCATCAAACATTTCATTCAAAGTATTTAGAGCATTAAAGTAAGCTTTCATTTTAACTCTTTGCTGACTAGCACCTACAAACAACTCCAGATAATCATGTGCTTGCTCCCCATTAAATCCATTCATAGATTCAAAGAAAGTAGTTTCATAAGTGTCTTTTTCATCTCCAGTCGCATCATATTCAACATCAATCCTATTCAACTCCTGAATTATATAATTTTTCGCCTCATCAGCTTGCAACAACAGTCCATTCAAAATAGCCAAATGATCCTGCAAAGCAGCACGTCTATCAACAAATTGATTCAAATAATTATAAATCTCAAGCCGCCTAGCGTTATCTATTTTTCTCAGCAAATCTACATAATAAACAATTGCATCTCTACTCACTTCCTGAGGCTGTCCAACAGATAAAGCAGCATCCACTCCAACAGTAGAACCACCTGAAGTGACAGGATTTAGGTTCAAACCTGGCAGAACTTTGTATTTAGAAAATTCCAATCCAAAAATATAAGAATTAACCAGTCCAGAAAGCCCAAATTCTTGATCAGCAGCAGTTGGAACAGGTTTGACTGTAGGTCCATCCGGAGAGTCATCCGTAGGCTCATCTACCTCCTGTTCAACAACAATTTCGTCAACAGAGTCAGTAGCATCGTCTCCTCCAGTAAAAATTTTATATCCACCAAATATGAAAAATAAAACTACAACAAGAATGAATCCAAAAACTCCAATCACCATAAACACATGTTTCTTTCGGATTCCTGCATCTTCTAACATATCCCAAAAACCAGCATCATCTGATGAAATGATAGGACCACCATCAGCATTTAAATCAGTCACATCCGAAACTTCAACCTGAGCTCCCGCACCAGAAGTATCTTCTTCAGGGAAAGCTTCCATTGGAGATTCTGCAGGATGAGAAGTCAAAGGATCATTTTGTTCATATTCTTGTACAGCTCCCTCCTCCAACGGAGAAGTTTCAGACATATTATTATCAATCATATTATCATCAGCTTTCGTATCACGTCGTTCATCAGTCTCGTTATCTTCAACCATTTTTTTCTTTTCATCTTCAGGAACATCAGGAGATTCGAACGGCATAACAGGGCTATCTCCCAAATTATCTAAAGGTTTATCTTCAAAAGGTTTGCTTTCTAAAGGAGTCGGTTCTCCAGGAGTAGTCGGCGCAGAAAAAGGAGTATCCGCAGATTCAAAAGGACTTATTGGTTCCTCCTTAACTTCAGGTTTTTCCTCTTTTTTCTCAGCAGTCGGCTCCTCAGTTGAAACACTATCCTCACCTTCATTATATCTATGCTCCAAATTCTCATCTGGCACATTTGTATGAACAGAGTCTTTCGTATCAACAGAGTCAAAAGCTGGAAAATCAGCCTCCCCCTTCGCCGGTGAAACAGGAGCAGAAAATGGCTCCGGACTCGACATGGCAGGATCCGGCGTCAAACCAGCAGGTTCTGCTTGTTTCGACAAATCATCAGTCTTCAAGTCAGATTTCGAATCAGTATTCGAAAGAACTTCCTTCTTTCTTTCCTCAGCAGTCTTCTTTTTACGAGGTCTTCGTCTTCGCTTTTTCTTAAAAACCTCCTTTCCTACAGAAACATCCTTTTCATCATCCTGAAAAGGAGTTCCCTTACCTTGTTTTTGATCTTTTTCCTGCATTTAATTCTATTAAATCTATATATTATACCATGAAAAAGGAAGTAAAGATAGCATGTAAGCCCTTAAAAAGCAAAAGAAACACTACCTTATTTCATAAGTTCATCAACCACTT
>CAZBZZ010000090.1:0-1660 GCA_964496555.1 uncultured Candidatus Peribacteria bacterium | reverse complement strand
CACGCTCATAGTTTTTCTTCAACTTTGGATAGTATTTAGCACCATCCCCATTATATTTTCCAGCACATTTCTTGAAATGAGCATCATCCCCTCCTTCCAAAGGAAAGTAATTCAAAAATTTCTTCCCAGCCTTCTCAGCCCAGTAACCCAAAAACAATTTTGCAGAATTAACAGGATGATTAATTTGTCCCTCAGTCATCCCCAGTTTCTTACGAGCAATAAGTCCAGGAGAATTCTCAATACGTGTCTTTTTGGTTTTTTTATCAGTTCTATGATACTTCTCCATAAAAATATGAAAACACGTAAAAGAAAATGAAGCAGTTCTAAAAACCTTCTCTTTCTTACGATGCCTTGTAGTCGCAGGCTCCCACCTATTAAACCCAAAAAAACCAACCGGAGCATCACCCTTCAGAGGAGTAGTTTCAGAATAAGAATACGCTAACATGATCTTCAACAACTCCTTCTTATCAATCTTCTTAAGCAATTTTTTCACTTTCTCTCCATAAACAGGATGATCTTTCATTTCTTTAATAGCCTGAGAAAAATAACTGAGGACCTTCTTATCTGATATCTCTCGCTGCTGCAGTTTTAATGGGATAGGAATGAAAAATGGATCATCACCTTTCGAGTATCTTTTAACCTCAGCTCTAGTTATATTAAATCCTTGAATATTCCTACCATTTCCCTTTTCCACTCTATACCTAGCCTCTTTAAGGTACGAAAACTCCTCCAAAGCAGACACCTTTTCCCAAATCGAATCCAAAGTATCCCCCTTTTTAACAACATAAAAAGTCAGACCAGAATCCCTAAGAAGCTGAACTCTCTCAGACTTACCTTTGACTCTAACCTTAACTCGTTCCTTTTTGATCTTAAAATCCTTTTTGAAGAAATCAGGATTATCATCCCAATAAGCATGTTTATCTTCATCAGGGAGATCAACCTCCTCCATCTTATAAACATACTCAGCAGAAACATAAGCAAGACCTTTCGCTTTATCAGGATGCTTAATCAACAACCAATCTCCTTCATCACGTACAACTTCAATTAAATCTCCATCATTCAGCAACCCTTCAGGCTTACTACCTTTAATATATTGAGGAGAATTTCTGAAATTAACCTTATTCCCCATAATAAGACGCTGCTCAACATGCTGGATCATTCCAGATTTTTCCAACTCTCCAGCGATACCAATGTCTTTAGGAGGAGGATTCTTTTTTATAAACTTTGCCATTTGCAGAGCAAAAGCACTTCTCTTTCGAACACGTTCATAATTTCTTGTCTTCGGCAATTTTAAACCAGAAGTGAAAATAAGATGAGTTTTCCCATCTCTTTCCAAAACAAAAACAGGATGATCTGCAAGGAACATAACCATCCCCAACCGATCCCCTTTTTCTAATTTCTCAGAAAGCCCCATTTTCTTAAGATATGATTCAATTTTGTCCACACACCTATCAACATTCTCTATTGAAAGCATAACACTACCGATATTCTCAAATTTATTAGAATACACACTATTCACATCTTCAATCGTTTTAAACCAACTCTTTCTCCCTCTAACATAAGAAACATCTTCACGAATAGGATCCAGAAAATTCTTCGCCACCTTCTTACTTTTATGTGCCAAATAATTTGCAATATCAGACATCAAAACATTCCTAGG
>CAZBZZ010000089.1:0-4479 GCA_964496555.1 uncultured Candidatus Peribacteria bacterium | reverse complement strand
CAAGGCTCAAATGTGCCTTTGGGATTCAATGAAGACGGAACAGCCTATTCAGCTGACGGAACCAGCTTCTCAACCCCTCAAGTCTCAGGAGCAATAGCCATATTAAAATCCATCAATCCAAACTTAACAGCAAAAGAAATCAAGGAAATATTGAAGAGCACAGCTCAGAAAACGGTAGATGGGATTATGGTCCCTCACCAAGCTGGAGCCGGAGTCTTAAGAATAGACAAAGCTGTCTCAAACCAGCTAAAGACTGTTATAGGACCAACATACAATGAAGAAAAGCTTGAAAACCTCTCGACAATTACTGCAACTGCCCAAGTCGACAAAGAAGATCATCTTCACTATTACATTCAGGTTAATGTTCCTGAAGTTGCTGCAGGTGGAACCGATATTACAGCAACATACAGCGGAAATGGCATGCTTGGTGGCGGATCAAGTCAACAGGTTTTTAGTCCCAAAAATTTGGACTGGGACTTTTCATTCCTAAATCCAGGCGATTCATCAACACTAACATTCACTCGAGCCGATTCAAATGCATGCACAAAGCTACATCTGAAAACAATGGTCCCAGTTGCACTAAATGCGAAAGGATGGTGGCAAGCTGCAGGAGATACTGGCTCAATCGACCTGGTATTCATGTCAACAGGAGGTCCGGTATCAGGATCATGGGGAGGCGGTGATAAATATGGGGCCTGGTTCTTTGACATGGAAGGCAATTTCGAAGGAGGAGACGGAGGAGCTGTAAGTGGAACACATCAGGGTGGAACATCGTGGGCAGAAATAAGATCAATAACCGGAGATTGGAGCGGCACAGTATCGCTAAAAGAAGGAAATGCATCAGGCAGTATAACCACATATTTCAGTGGAACACAGAGTGGATCACAGATTACAAGAACATTCAACGGCACATGGTACGTAGAGTTTCCACCGCTAGAGATGGATTAACAAACAGAGCCATTGAAACCCACACAATTTACCAATCTCATTTTTTGATGTATTCTATACCCAACATAATTATCTAACCTCAGAATTATGAAAAAAGGTAAAGACAAATGTTGTAGCATGCCAGGTGGTTGCCCACAATCTTCGTGCGTAGCTTACATGCTAGGACTTATAGGTGCAGCAGTGTTTTATATTGGAGCTGCAACATCTTTCGGGATGGGAGTAGTAGGATTCCTAAAAGCACTCGTATGGCCAGCATTCTTGGTATACGAATTACTCGTATTAGTAGCTGCATAAAAACCACTCTTACTCTCAATAAAAAAAACCTGCCGGACTTTAACATCCGGCAGACTTTTAAAATTCAAACGAACCTCTTAATACACGAAGAATCCATAATACCCAAGCACCAATCCAAGAACTAATGCAAATATTGGTGTAAACCACATCCACTTAAGGAAAACCTTCCCCAACTTAAGGAAAGGACCAGGAATCAGAAGCAGTAGCAAACCTTTTACCAAACCTAGCCAACCAAAAACTGTAATTATAACAGTCCAGTCTGCCACCCAAATGTTGTGGAACCAAACAATCAAGAAACCTGCAACCAAAGCTGCTATTCCCCCATACAAAGCAAGCAAAGGACTTTTCATAGCATCCTTCATTACTTTCTTGTAGTACTTGAAATTAAGGAGCATTCCAAGCCCCACGGCCACGTAGACCACCGCAATCAATTTTGCGAGAAACAAAGATGTTTCCATAGAAATAGAGGTTAAAGATATATGTAAAGTTAATGCTGCAACAGATTATAACAACTCTACACAAATATGTCGAATTACCTACTTCGAATATCTCCAAATCGCCTCCGCAACCTCAGCCCTAGTCATCCCCTCATTAGGAAAAAAATACCCACCTGAATGCACATCCACCAACCCGTTATCGTGAGAAAAACCCACATAATTACAATACCAATCCCCAATCTCTACATCCACATAAACATCCCCTTCGCATTCATCAACATCTTCACCCAAAACCTTCACCATCATCTTCATAAACTCCGCCCGACTCACATCATCCTCAGGCCTCATCGTCGAATCCCCATACCCAATCATAATCCCTGAATTATAAGCAGTATAAATATAATCCATATACCACTCGTTAGCCCTCAAATCTTTAAATCCAAACCCATCAATCCCAAAAGATTTTTGCATAGCATGATCAAAAGCTTCTAATAAAATTTTCATAGCCTCCGCTCTATTCACAATCCGATCCAAAGCCAAACTTCCAGTGTCCTCATCTCCCTCAAAAAGCTCCTCCCCCACCATAAAAGAAACAGAATCCCCATAAACAATATCCCAATCCTCAACATCCACTTCCCCGTTCGAATCATCAACAACCTCACCCCCCACTTCATCAGCCTCCAAAACAGTCACATTCACATCTACAAAATCTTCATTTCCACTACGATCTTCCACTCTCAAACGAACAACATAATCCCCCTCTTGCCCCTCAATCGGAATCCAAGAAAATTGGTGATCTCCAACTTCCGCCCCAGAAGGCAACTCGAACTCCTCTCCCTCATCCTCATCATACAAAACAGCCGAATAATCAATATTTTCACCATCCTCAACATCAATTCCATCCAACAAAATAATCAACTCCTTCCCAACTGCAATCTGCTGCAACCCTGATGGCTTCACTCGAAGCTCAGGATAATAATTATCCGTCAAAATAATCGTCATTTTGGAACAATCTTCATGATTACCATCATCCCTCACACAAAAAGTCATTTTATAATCCCCAAGTCTATTGTCATCTTCATTAGGAATCCATTTAAAATATCCAAGAGTCTCATGAATTTCAGCATTATCAGGCATCGAACTCTCAGCTCTATAACTTCCCCAATTAGAAAGCCATCCCTGATAGCCACGAAAAGTCTGAGTATCATGAATATCTACATGCTCATAAGGAAGCATAAAAGATAGCTCATCCCCAATCACCAAAATTTTATCATCAATATCATACATAACAGGCTCGTGATCCTCTCCATTCACATCTATCCGAACATCATGATAATCCGAATACTTCCCATCCGAAACCGTAAAACGAATATCATACACCCCATCCCAACCAATTTCCGGAGTCCAGCTGAATTCCCTTTCAGTCAAATCACCCGAATAACTCAACACAGCATTATGTCCATACGGCAAACTATCGTAACTACTTCCCGGCTTTGTATAAAAATTAAAGACCAAGTCCTCAGGCTCATAATAATCCCCTTTCGTAACCCCAACCGTAAATTTCACCTGCTCTCCCTCCTCAACATCCACATCATTCAAATTGATAAGCTGAGTAGCAAAACACGTTTCCATTGGAACAATCAGTACCAGCAGAACAAAACCAACAATATTTCGCATGAGATGAGGTTAAATCAAAGATGATTATACAGGAAAAACCCTCTACCCAAAATTCACAGCTTCATCCTCATCTTCAAAACCAGTCTCTTTAGCAGCCTCCTCTATGGCCAAAGCAATCCCCTCAAGATCTTCATAAGTATCTTCACAACCAGGAAAATCAACAATTTCACATTCCTCAGCATTTGAAGATTCTTCTTCATCCGAAACAGACCTTTTCAACAATCTGACTCCATTAAACCTCCCACTTTCAAACAAATCTTCAATTAAAATTAATCCATCCTTAGGTAAAGCTTTTGCTAATCTTTCTCTGCATCTACTCTCAATTTGTCCAACTCTAGAAACTGCGACACCCCATCTCTCACTAAAACACTCCTGTCCTTTTCCTCCCTCATGTTTCGTAAACAACATTCTCTCTTCCAAAAGCTGCCTATCACGATCATCTTTTCTACTGACTTCTTCTATAGCAGCTCTCAAATAAGTAA
The DNA here is from genome assembly GCA_964496555.1 of uncultured Candidatus Peribacteria bacterium. Taxonomy (GTDB): domain Bacteria; phylum Patescibacteriota; class Gracilibacteria; order UBA1369; family LOWO2-01-FULL-3; genus JABILX01. Next base: position 641 of record CAZBZZ010000089.1, on the reverse strand, counting down.
CTGCTTCAGCAATCATAGCTGTTTCTTCAGGGCTAGGGGCAACATCCGACCTCATCAAAACTATATCTGCACGAGAGGAAACATCTTCTGGTTCTCGACCAAGACTCCCAAGATAAACATCTCTCAAATCAGGCCTATCCCCCAACGACTGTTTATGAAACGAATCACTCCCAACCCTGACCATCCCTCTATTCTTCATAATATAATACTGAATAGCCGCCCTTATCCACCACTTTGCATAAGAAATCAAACGAAATCCTCTTTCTGGATCAAATCTTTCCACAGCTTTTATCAAACCAACATTCCCCTCCTGAATTAAATCCTCCACAGGAATACCATATCCTGAATATCCAAAAGCAACCTTGGAAACAAATCTAAGATTAGCTTCAACAAGCTTATTCATAAGTCTAGGACTTCGAGTCTCCTTATACTCTCGAGTTACAAGCAACTCCTCCTCTCGAGTCATCAGTGGCTTAGCACCAACCTCTCGACAATATTCATCAAGGACAGCTCCTACCTGATTGTTAGTTCTTTCAATTGGCATAGAAGCGAACCCTACCATCTTTCACGAAAAAGTCAACCCCCTCGTAATGGTTCAATAGCTTGGCAACACTTGGGGTAAGATAATACCAAGTAAATAA
>CAZBZZ010000088.1:0-4484 GCA_964496555.1 uncultured Candidatus Peribacteria bacterium | reverse complement strand
AAATAGCTCGTCAAATATTAGTTGAAGTGAAAAATAGACTTGGATTCTTGGAAAACGTTGGACTTTCATACATTACGCTCAATCGAAAGGCAAATACACTGTCTGGCGGTGAAGCACAGCGAACTCGTCTCGCAACCCAAATTGGATCGAAGCTCTCAGGCGTTATCTACGTCTTAGATGAACCATCTATCGGATTGCACCAGAACGACAACGCTAAGCTCATCAAAACGCTAGTTTCACTCAGAGATATAGGAAATACAGTAATTGTTGTCGAACATGACATAGATACGATGATGGTAGCGGATCATATTTTGGATATCGGTCCCGGCGCTGGAAAAAATGGGGGAGAGGTAGTCGCGGAAGGAAACCCACAACAAATTATAAAAAACAAGAATTCAGTCACTGGCCAATACCTCGCTGGAACAAAAAAGATTGAAGTCCCAAAAAAGCGAAGAAAAGGAAATGGCAAATCAATCAAAATTATAGGAGCTGAAGAGCATAATCTCAAAAAAGTTTCAGTAGACCTGCCTCTTGGGACATTCATCGGGATTTCAGGAGTTTCAGGATCAGGGAAATCAACTCTCATAAATGAGATCTTGGTGAAAAGCGTATACAAAGAACTTCACGGATCAAAACCAGTCCCAGGAAAACACGAGAAGATAGAAAACATCAAACATATAGACAAGATCATAAACATAGATCAATCTCCAATCGGACGAACTCCCCGATCAAATTCAGCGACTTATACAGGAGTATTCACGGATATCCGCGATATTTTCGCACAGACCCCAGAGTCACGACTCAGAGGATACAAACCAGGTCGATTTAGTTTCAATGTGAAGGGTGGTCGATGTGAAGATTGTAAAGGTGACGGAATCAAAAAGATTGAAATGCACTTCTTACCAGATATATATGTGCCTTGTGAAACCTGTAAAGGAAGACGCTACAACGCAGAAGCTTTGGAGGTTAAATACAGAGGAAAAACCATCTCGGACGTATTGAATATGACGGTTGATGAAGGTTTGGAATTTTTCGCAGCTATCCCATCAATAAAGAACAAACTAAAGATATTAAGCGAAGTCGGACTAGGATATATCTGTCTAGGACAATCAGCCCCAACTTTATCAGGAGGGGAAGCCCAAAGAATCAAACTTGCCACAGAACTCGCAAAACGGTCGACAGGAAAGACTTTGTACATATTAGACGAACCCACAGTCGGATTGCACTTCAATGACGTCAAGAAGCTCTTAAAAGTACTCCAAAAATTGGTTGATAAAGGGAACACAGTCCTCACTATCGAACACAACCTAGATGTAATTAAATCAGTGGATTATGTCATCGATTTAGGACCTGAAGGAGGGGATGAAGGTGGAGAAATTATAGCTCAAGGAACTCCAGAAGAAGTAATGAAAGAGAAGAAATCATACACAGGTCAATGGTTGAAGAAGACCCTTTAAAAGGGTTGACATTCTTGCCGGAGATGTTAGAATGACTAACCTGTATTTATTAAACACGTAAATATGAATCATTATTCAGAAGGGATAAAAAACGTAATGGCCCGACCAACCCACGAGAGAGCTGGATTTTTAGACTCAATGTATGCAAGAGCGATGGCTCAAGTTGAGGAGAGACCTTTAGAGGCAAGAGCGATAGCAGGAATTATAAGATCCGTACAAGAAGGGTTAAAAGAAGCTCAAGACTTTACACCACATGCAGAAAAATTAAAATTAGCAGCAGAAGACGGGATTTATAATAAGTATCCTCAGTTTGAAAGTCTGAATCCACAAGATTTCCATCTAAAGGGAACTACTGGAGAAGGCCAAGTTTGGATAGAAGTATCGCACAATTGTGATGAATTAGCTATAAGAGGTTTACTAGAAGCAGATTGGATCCAAGAAGTTCCACTCTATATAGACAGGCCTTCATCAACATATACTGAAGTAGATAGGGTAATAGACGCTGGACTGGCAAGAAATCCTCATTGGGCAGATATAGTGTATTACGATTAATGAGAACCGATATTTACAATTAATAAAGAGCGGCTTAACCTGTAAGTCGCTTTTTATGTTTAACAAAGTTTAATAAACTTTAATATTCTTTAATAGGTTTTAGTAAAACATGGTCTATTTAGCTCAAATTAAATAGACTTTACAAAAGTATTGTAAAATTATGTAAAATATGATAAATTGCGTTCGCTTTTGACGGGATTGAAGAAAGTTTAATAGAATTGAATAAAGATTGCTAAAGTTTGTTCGTTTATGCTAGGATTGTCTCCAATTTAATAAAGTTAAGTTAAATGGAACAATATCTAACATCCGAGCAAGTGGCAAAAAAGCTACAGGTTCATCCATTCACTGTTCTGAAGTATTTAAAGTCCGGAAAATTGAAAGGAGTGAAGATCGGAAGAATGTACAGAATCAAAGAAGGAGATGTCGAAAAGTTTCTAGAGAAGATATCAACTACACCATCAAAACCATCCGAGGCGCCAGCCGAGGACCAAGAAAAAAAGAAACCGGAACCAAAACAGCCAAAACAACCAGAGGAACCAATCCACAAAATAGAGTTCCTGGACGACGCAGAACCTAAAGAAGAATACTACAAAATTTAGTTAGAACCGGGTCTCCTCATGACCCACCCCCCTCCCCCCACACCTTAAAACCTATTCCTATGATCATTCACTGTCTTACATGCGGCAAATCTGTATCTAGCCATCAATTGGCGTGCCCATACTGTAAGGCGGAAATTAGTGATCTCACATTACAATCGAACGGAATCCCAGTTAAGCCAAAACAAAGAGAACCAATCAAATTAGGATTCCTACAAGCGCTAGCGCGCAGATAAATACATATAATGTTTTGCCCTAAACATATAAATTACTTAAAAATCTTCAGCCCTTTATAAAAAGCCCTAGAAAAGCCCAAAAAACTCCCCATCAGATTACTGACTCCGGGGAGTTTTTGCGTTCTACTTCGGACATTGTTTTGTCACCATAGTATCAACGCAAGAGAAGACATTTCTCAGGTTAGCAATACCTTCATTGATATAAAACTGAAGACTATCAACGCTCTTCAAGAACTCCTTAGTTCCCGCATCAGTAGTGCTCTTGTACAAAGCAGAATACTTTGCCTCCAACTCAGTTCTCTTCACTAGAGAACCGTACTCTTCACGCGCTTTCTCTGCGGCACTAATTATAGAAGAGGCTTCCCTTTGTTTCCCATAAGAAGACCAAAAGTCTTGAGCATCCATTCCTTCGACTATATCTGATATCCCTTCTTGAGCCGGAAGATTGTTAACTTTTATAGCAAAAGAATTTTTCACAAAGCTACCAAGCCCACCTTTAGGGAAATTAGTGGCATTATCAAACCTAGCAGCCTCTTCCTCAACAATATCGGCTACAGCCTCACCTCCCTCCTTCAAACCTCCCAAATTATCAACAAACTCCTTAAACTTTTCTACTACATCCTCCCAACCGCTCTCATCACATTTAATATATTGGTATTTTCTGTCAGAGTACTTCACAACCAAACTTTCAAAAAACTCATCAAAATCTTCAATCCTCGAATCAAATCTTTTCTTACTAATCATTAAATCCTTAATATAATCATCATCATTCAAAGTCAGATCTTCAAGCCCGGTATTGGCAATCCCCAAAGTCAAAGTCTCATTCACAGCAGAAACCTTGGTCAAATGTCTCACATAATAAATCTCAGCTTCCAATTTGTCGTATTGATTCTCAAGTGCAGGAACCTTCTCGCTCTCACAATGCAAGAAAGCATCCTGTATAGATTTCTTCACAGCATCTTGTTGATCGTCCAGGCTGTATAGATCAAAAGCATGACAATTATTTCTCAAGAAGTCCTTCCAGTACTCAAGCATCCCATCAAACCCGTTTAATCCAGCAGTAGCTTTCAAGAAAGCTATAAATTCAAATCCTCCATCCTTACACTTCTGGACAGTTATAGCCGCATCGGATTCAGCATTCGCAACTGTACCCACTCCACCTACCAGAAGGCTTCCAGTCAACAATACCGATATTATTCCTTTCTTAATCATCACAAGATTTTTTAGTAATTATTCCAGCACAATATTCTTGCTGCTCAGCTATTTGTTTGAACATAGTATTAAACACTTTGAAGTACTCAGTCATTTGACCTACTTCAGCCATGACTTGTTGAGAGTAGATAGCAAAATCTTCAGCTTGAGAAGTTACTTGATACTCGTTAACTTGAGCAGCTGTCTCGGCCTGCATCTGAGCTCGAGCGGTATCGATTTCCTGTATCAGCTCAGCAACAGTTTCATTGCCTTCACGATTCTGTAACACCCAAGAGGTGGCTATATTAGTCTCATGCTCTTCCAGGAATGAATATCCAAGAGGAGTTCCATCAGGGTTCTCTAACAGATAAGGATGAGATTTATCAACAAACTTTTTCCATTCCTCCCAAATACTCTTTCCGAAAATAGCTTCATCGTTTTGTGGCGTTTGG
>CAZBZZ010000087.1:0-4523 GCA_964496555.1 uncultured Candidatus Peribacteria bacterium | reverse complement strand
AACACTGAAACTAAGACCTTCTGGAATGTTTTTGGATAGACCTCAATTTGAAACCCAAGACGGAGAAAGAACAATGCCCAACCTAGAAATCCGTGAAATAGATTTCGCAAAAATCCAAACAATACCAGGTCACCACGAAGCAAACATAGAATATTTAACCGCAAGGCTAAAAGAAATTCTAGAAGAGATAAGAAGAGCCACAGAACCAGAAAACATAATTCAACAACAAGTTCTAAGAAGATTAGATTCAAGAAGTGTCTTGCCCTACATCTAAATCACCATTTTCACCACCATCACAAGCACTACAACAACAAAGAGCTTTTTTATCCATACATTCCCAAGCTTTTCTGAATATTTCGCACCTAAATAGGAACCAAGTGCCATCCCCGGCAACAGGATCAATCCATATGAGTAATCAATAGCCCCCTTCCAAGCAAAGATCACAGTTACAATTACAGCTGAAATAGCAGCAGCCGGCTTCCTAGTACCAGCAGTTTCAAGAAAAGTCTGACCATAAACCAAAACCAATAAATACGCATAAAACGTAGCCACTCCTCCTCCAAGAAATCCACTATAAACCCCCAACAAAGCAGCCATACCAACTCCAATTACATTTTTCCACGGCTTTCGAACACCTTCACCCTTCTCAATCCCAGCTTTGCTATTTAAAACTATCAACAATAAAACCAAGACAGTCATAACAGCTACAATATACTCAACAGCCCGAGCCGAAAATTCAAAAACCCAAAAAGCCCCAATCACCGCTCCAATAACAGTAGGGACAGTCATCAACCATGCCAATTTATAATCAACTAATTTCTTTTTATGAAACTTCCACCAACCAGCAAACGACAAACCAATCACACCAAAACGAGTAGTCCCAATCGCAACATGAGCAGGCAATCCAATCAAAACCAACAAAGGGATAGGCAACAACGCCCCTCCTCCAACCAAGGTCCCATAGAGACCTGAGGCTATTCCAACAAAAAAAATAAAAATTAATTCAATCATATCTACAACTGTTCTTTCATAACTTCAATCTGATCCCTCAGATCAGCAGCCTTTTCAAACTCAAGATTCTGCGAAGCCATCTCCATCTGTGACTCGAGCGATCGCACAAGACGAGAAAGTTCATCCTTCGGAATTTTCTTCGCATCAATCTTAGATTTTTTGTCAGCACCAGGCTTCTTCCCACCTAGCATTGCAATATCTTTGACCGCCTTCTTAATAGTCTGAGGCGTAATTCCATTTTTCTTGTTATGAGCCATTTGCTTCTTGCGCCGCCTCTTAGTCTCATCCAAAGCAGATTTCATAGCAGGAGTCTCCACATCCGCGTACATAATCACATAACCATTCACATTACGAGCACATCGCCCGATGGTTTGGATTAAAGCGCTTTCACTACGCAAGAACCCACGCTTGTCAGCATCCAAAATCGCCACCAAACTAACCTCAGGCAAGTCCAAACCTTCACGCAGAAGATTGATCCCAACCAAAACGTCAAACTTTCCTAAGCGCAGATCACGAAGGATTTCGATCCTTTCAACAGTATCTATATCCGAATGCAAATAACGCACCCGAATATCCGCATCGGCCAAGAATTCACTCAAGTCCTCTGAAGACTTCTTGGTAAGAGTCGTAATCAAAACACGTTCCTTCCGAGCAATCCTCTTGTGAATCTCCTTCAAGAGATCCTCAATCTGTCCCTTGCTAGGTCTGACTGAAATTTCAGGATCCAAAAGACCAGTAGGACGAACTATTAATTCAACTGTATCTTCTTTTTTCGCTTTAGAAAGTTCATACTTTGAAGGTGTCGCAGAAACATAAGCAGTCTGCTTCATAAATCTCTCAAATTCAGGAAACTTCAAAGGCCTATTATCCATCGCCGAAGGCATCCTGAAACCATGTTCTATCAAAGTCTGCTTTCGCGATTGATTTCCAGCATGCATCGCTCCAATTTGCGGAACAGTAATATGTGATTCATCTATGAAAAGAATGAAATCCTCGGGAAGATAATCCATCAAAGTAGTAGGCTGAGCATCAGCCTTCGCTGGCTTCGATCCATCGCCATGAAGATAACGAACATAATTCTCAATCCCCGTGCAATAACCCGTCTCCTGCATAATCTCAATATCGTACTCAGTCTTCGTCTTCACCCTCTCAGCTTCAAGATTTTTACCAATCTTGCGAAGATAGGTATATCTCTCTTCCAAATCTTTTTCAATCCATTCAATTGCATTTTTAATCTTCTCCTCGGTCGTCACATTATGTTTTGAAGGGAAAATAGTTACATCCTTCATCTCATTGATAACTTCTCCCGTGAAAGAGTCTGCCTCAACAATCCTATCAATATCATCACCAAAGAATTCAACTCTATAAATAGTATCTCCACCAGGAGGAAAAATTTCAACAGTATCACCAAGAACATTAAACATACCCTGCTTGAACTCCATATCAGACCTCGAATATTGCATATCAGCCAAATGTCTCAAAAACACATCCCTCTGAATCACATCCCCTACCTTCACCTCCTGAGCCAACGCCTCATAATCCTCAACAGATCCCAATCCATAAATACACGACACAGTCGATACAACGAGCACATCTCGACGAGTCAGGAGATTCATAGTAGCCTTGTGCCGAAATTTAGCAATTTCTTCGTTGATAGATGCATCTTTCTCAATATAAGTATCCGTCGCAGGCATATACGCCTCCGGTTGATAATAATCATAATATGAAACAAAATACGAAACTGCATTCTCTGGGAAAAAATCCTGGAACTCTGAACAAAGTTGGGCTGCCAAGGTTTTATTATGAGAAAGAACCAACGCAGGACGCTGCAATTCCTCCACAACCTTCGCCATCACATAAGTCTTCCCTGAACCTGTAACACCATGAATTGTTTGCGCTTTTTTACCATTTTTAAAACCCTTCACCAAATCAGCGATAGCCTTCGGCTGATCCCCTTTCGGCGACATCTTAGACTTCAGAATGAATTTAGATTTTTTTGGCATAGTAAAAAGATTTTACACATAAAAACCTGTTTTATCAACCATTAGAGTTGCCTTCGGCCAACCTTTTAAGTACTATAACTCCCGAATTTCCGCATAACTTTTTTGGCCCCATAGCTCAGTTGGATAGAGCGCAAGCTTGCGGAGCTTGAGGCCGCAGGTTCGAATCCTGCTGGGGTCACCACTACAAATCCAGAATTATGAAAACACGTCCAACAACAACACTAGAAAAACTAGCAACCTCTATAATAAACATTATCACGGCTATATTCATGGCAATCCCCATTTGGATAGCAGCCGAACCCGACATAACAACAGCAAAATTCATTTTGGTATATATGTTCTTCCTTCACAACATCATCCCTCTATTCTTCCGCGAAAAAAGAGACATAGGAATGATCCTAATGAAAACATACTGGGAAGATTCATACAAACCATATCAAAGAATCACATACAACGTCCTTTACTCAGCAAGCATGTCCACACTTCTATTCTGGGTATATTTCCCCTTCGACATACTTTTGGTAAATTTATTACTACTCCAACTCCCTTCAATCCTCCTCACAAAAACAACCTTCCATGGATACATATCTGGAAAGATGGAAACAGTTAAACACATAGGTTAACCATTCTCACGCAAACAAAACTATCCTCCCTTTCTTTTTCATTGCATCATAATATTTCTTATCCGCAGTCAAAAACACTGCGTCCATATCACACGCCAACGCATGGTAGGATGCGTCATAATACGAGATACTTTTATTCTCACAACTATCTTTAGTCGCCTCTCTTACAAAACTATCACCAGGATCAATCAACCCAATTTGGAACTCTTTAAATTTCTCATATGCCTTACGTACCCTTTCTGAATCTTTAAAAGTTTTGGATAAAACATTCAAAAACTCATAAACAATTAATGGAGGAGCCAAAACTGTCACCTCACCCATCATCCTCATTTTCATAAGAAAATAGACTTCTTCTTTACCACTTTCCTCTAAAAAAATCTTTGATAATACAGAAGAATCGACAACAATTCTTCTATAACGATAATCCAAAGGATCAAATTTCATTTCATTTTTCACCATAACGAATTTCTCTTAATATTTCTAAAGAACTCCTGGGATCTTTGCGAGACTTCTGAAGATCAGAACACAACTCCTTCAAATCATCCATAAATTCATCCACATCCTTCCAATCATCCCCCAATTTCTCCTCCACAGCCTCAACCACAAATTTACTCATATTTTGATTACCCATCTTCCTACGAAGCATTTCCACAACCCTTTCAGGAAATGAAAAAGTCACTCTTTTATAATTGATTTGAGCCGTCCTAGACATTTTCACACGATTAAATAACTTGCATAAGTATAGTACATAAGTTACACACGAAAGTCAACGACAACTCACCACGCCACCTTCAAATAACACTTCTCACATAAAACCCTTCCCTGAAAATCATCGGGGAAGGTTGTTTGAATCTCACATCCACAATCCGCACACTCTCGCGACAAA
>CAZBZZ010000086.1:0-4613 GCA_964496555.1 uncultured Candidatus Peribacteria bacterium | reverse complement strand
GTTTTCTGCTAGATTTATGATTGTTCCCAATCTTTTGATTGTTTCCATTTGTTCTTTGTGATCCTCTTCGGCTTTTGGCCAAGCTACTAGCGAACAATCCCCTGCTATTCCTACCATTATATATGGTTCTAGTTCATGTAGCTTCGCTAGCATTTCTTCGTCACCTTCTTTTTCGGCTAATTCCAAAAAAGTTTGTATGTCAGGGTGCTTGCTGGGAATCTATTTGAGTTTTCAATTTCGCATCCTATTCTGCTAGGTGTTATAAATGCGAATCTACCTGGAGTGGATCCATCTTTATTAACATCTATTGTTTCTGGATATAAAGGGTCTCTTTTTTCTGCGAAGGGCGGATCTTTTCTTATGTCTTTTTCTGGGAATCTTTGGTCGTGGTGATCTATGCTAGTCACGTTTGTGCCTGCTCCCAAAACTTCTTCTATGGCTTTTTGTCCCTCTAAATTTGCTGGTAGCCAAAGATCTGTTGATATGACGTGATCGCATTCTTTCCCATTTTCTGCAAAAGCTCGTGTTTCTAATTCGTATGGTAGAAATTGGACTTCTACGTCTTTGCTTCTCAAGTATGTGAGTGCAACTAATCCTGCAAAAATTCCATCCGCATCCGGGTGAAAGGCCAGGCCTACTTTATCTCCGGGTTTTATTTTGTCTAGTTGGTCTTTGAGTTTTGACACGTAAAAGGCTAGTAGATCCGCATCCACTCTATCTAATTCTGCCTCAAATGATTCCAACATTATATAGCTTTCTGGTCTTGTTATTTCGTCCATATCTTTGTAATTCTAAAAAGAAGTTAGGAGCGGGATTCTACCTCTTTTACAGATTGGGAGTCAAGGTGGTTTCTAGGGCGCATAACTAGTAATGAAAAACTCATCTCTTTTGGTGTTCCCATTGCCGTATCGAGCTGCTAGCGCGTTACCGTCTGTGACTGGGAAAATGAATCTTGAGTGAGGGCTATAAATTTCTTCTATGAATGGGTCTGCTGAATTGCTGGCTGCAACATAAGCTCCCCTGCTTGCAAGATCTCCAAAAATTTCAGCTAGCTTCCGTTGATCTACTTCCGTGAATGGACGGACTCCGTATTCATTTGTGGTTTCTTGGCCGTAGTATGGAGGGTCCATATATATGAATGCATTCCTGAGGGCTTCTGGGAGATATTGTAGACATTCTTCGTAGCTTCCGTTGATCATAATTGCGTTTTGAAGTATTTGGCTCATCATGCGAATGTTTCGTGCGTTGCAGACTTTTGGAGGTTTTTTCTCGGGGTTTTTGCTGTTTCTATATTGCACATTTACATGGCCGTATGAATTTTTTCTGGACATTGAACCAAACGCTGTTTTTGTAATAGCTATTATTCTTGCTGCTCTCACTATAAGTGGATCTTTTTGTTTTAGATCTGCTTCTACAACTTGCTGCCTTACGAGTTCATCGTAATAGTATTTTGACATTCTTTTTTCGTGTCTTTTCAAATGCCTTATCAAGCCTTCCGGGTCTCTCCTTACTGCTTCACATGCATCAAATGTATCTTCATCTAACTCAGTGAAAATTATTTTTGTTTCTGGGCCGATTCTCCCTGTCTTTGCCAGATATGCGGTAACTTCTCCACTGGCAAAACATGTTTCAGCCACTACATCAAATCTAACTCTTGGGATCAATGGGTGATCTGCTGCATCCAGGTTTGGCATTAAATTTGATTTGTTCCCAATTCTATTTAGTAGTTTGTGTGGTTCTTCTCTCTTTCTAACTCGTGGTCTTTTCAACGCCCTTCTTTCTGTTCCTCCTTCCAAAGGTAGTCTTTTTGAGCCATTTGGTTTTGGAACTATGAGAAGATCGTCTCTCCATGGAGATTCCCTCAGTGTTCTTTCTGTGAGCAATCCTTTAGGGCCACCCATTGATTCTGGGAGAATAATTCTTGGCTTGGGCTTTTGTTGAAGATCTAGTTGAGAGGATTGTTCTTTTCTTTTCGTTCGCGGTTTTCTCCATCTTTCTTCAGGATCGTGAAGAGTTAGTATTCTTAATATTCTTTGTCTTAATTTCTCATCTCTTCCGTGGCGGAGAATGTTTCTTAAATTACCTTTCACTTGAGCTCTTCTTCTTTTTCCTTTTAAGGGGAGGATGTCTGCGAGTTGTTGATGGAGAGTTTCTCGGAAAGTGCTGACTAATAATGGGACTATATTTGATCTTTCGTGAAGTTGGTCAATGACGGCATCTGGGCTGAAGGTTGGTTGCTCGTCTGGTTCGAGTGGTTCCGATGTTGGTTGAGTTGGTTGTTGGTTGAAAAGAGGGAGGCCTGTTGTGTCTGCTGCCCCTGAGGCTCGCACATATATGCCTGGAGAATCTAGTTCAGGAAAAACACCATCAGGCAATTGCCGGATAGTTACATCTAATATTTCTGGTTTTATCTCTAGATCTCCTTCTGCCAACTTTGTTTTGTTATAAATTGCTTTCTGAATTTGTAGGTTGCTGAGTCTACAATACTCAACTGGTTTTTGTCTAATTAAAGTGCTAATATTTTGTTGAAAATTTAACCTTATAATTATGGGAGCTGGAAAAAGTTATTCGTTACATGAAATTGATGACACTAGGGCTGCGGCCAAAGACCAACAATTTGAAGATATTTTGGAGCGTGTGAAAGAAGCTGGGGGTGAGATTCTGAAAGATGAGGAAGTTCCTATGTATACTGATATTGGGCTCGAAGAGCATGAGACTGGAACTATTAGAACTGTTGAGTTTAATTTGAATACTTTTGATTTTCAATTAGTCCGAAAAGTGGAAACGGCTAGGATAACGGGGGAAGGTCGCCATAAAAGCTTGGAGCCTATTAGTCCTCCTAGAGCGAATGTGAGTATGAAGAAGAAAAAGGAATATGAAGATGGATGGCAGATTGTGGATTTGGAGGAGATGTTTTAGAGGGAAGGGAATCTTGTTGACTTCGGGGGAATTATTTGGATAGGATGATCTCCTGTATATTTATTTAATATTGATTACAATGGAAATGTATTTGGAAAGTACTTTAGAAAAGTTTGCTAATAATGTTCAGCCAGAAGCCTTGGCGGCTAGATTCAGACAAATCATTTCAGATATTACCCCTCTCGATAGCTCTGCTGAGGGAGACGACTTGTATACTCATAAACAATTGGAAGATGCGGCTAACGAGGATGAATTAGACATTGATCTTCTTATGGAACTTCATAAATTAAGAGAGAGAGCTCTGTATGAGGTCTTAGAGGAGGAAGGAGATGATGATGATTGGGATCTTGATGAAGCGTTAGAGGAGTTTAATGAGGCTGATAACGTTATTCTTGTTGATCAAGATACTGACGGTGGAACTAAGGAGTGGGGAATTCAGACTGATGGTGATCCTGAAGAATGGGAAATTTAATAAATTGATTCTATGAGTAAAACTTTAGAAAGAACGGAAGGGATTGTTGACTTGGATATGCTTAGAAGGCAGTTTCCAAATTCGCCGTGTGTTTCTGAGAAGCTGCATGAACTTGGGACTGTTCGCAGAGACCTTACCTTGGTTTTGTTGGAACTTTATTTTCTTGGGGATGATATTGGTGGGTCTACTGCTTTTAGAGCCTTGCAAGAATCTTGTGCTCAAATAGATAATCTTCGCCCCGTTTTTCCTGAGGACGTTGTTAAGACTTGTAATACGTTGATCAGAAATATTAGAGATGCTCTATCTCAACTAAACAGATCTTCCCATTCTGAAAGCCTTCTTTAGCCATTTCTTTCTTTTGGCTTTTTCTGAATAACGGACTGATCCGAAGTATGAGTTCTTTTGTTTGATTCCGCAGAATCCAAGGGTTGCTTTCATTGCTTTCACTGATGGGTTTCTGAAATAGAGGATTTGTATGAGAGGGTGTGAATCCATGGTTATTAAAAGACGAGCGGTTTTCCCTTTTAGGAGTTTTTCCCATTTACCTCCTCCTGTGAATTTGAATGCGAAATCTGGGAGGAAGGCGCGGTCGAAAAAACCTTTAAGCAATGCTGGGAAGTTGCCCCACCAAACTGGATAGGCCAATACGATGTGGTCTGCCCATTTGATCATTTTCTGGGCTTTTTCGAGGTCAGGTTCTAGAGGCTGTTCTTTTCGATATGCGGTTTCTAGGAGTGGGTTGAATTTTAAGTCTCCTAGGTATAAGGATTTTGTTTCGTGGCCTTTTTCTTTTGCTCCTTCAATGTATTTTTCTGAGAGATCTGCACAGAAACTATCTTTTAATGGATGGCCAAGTATTAAGAGGACTTTCATTGTTTTTTGATTAGTTTTTTTATGACGTATGCTCCTGCAAATAGAGCAAAGAAGACGTTAAGCCAGAAGAATATCCAGCTAGCTTCGATGTAGCTGAAGGCTGCTATGAGGATACTTCCGAGGGTGAGTGAGAGGTCGCGGCGGACGGTCCCCATTTTGAATGCGTATCCCATACTAATGCCTGTGAGTCCGAGGATGAAGAAGATCGTGTTGTATCCTTCGAACAGGTAAAGTGACCAGATAGTGAGTGCGAGAGCGCTGATTGATAGGATTGGGATGTCGACTTTTTCTGGGGCGTCTACCATCATGAGTATGCTTGATACTCCAACTAAAGATTGAAGGAATATGA
>CAZBZZ010000085.1:0-4690 GCA_964496555.1 uncultured Candidatus Peribacteria bacterium | reverse complement strand
CTTGAACTCCTCCTTCTTCCCAGTCATTGTATTTTTAATCTTCAACATAATTTAAATAGATTACATTCCTGCTATTAACTTAATCAGAAAACCACTAAGAATACTTATACCAAACAATGCGATCAAAGGCGACAAATCAATCATCCCAACTTTGTGCGGCAATTTCTTTGCGACATTCAGAACGGGATCAGTCACGTCTATCAAGAATTGTTCAATCTTACCCTTGCTGCCATATGACCCAGGCCTTCCGCCCATTTTAAACCAAGACAAAATGATCCTAGCAAAGATTGCATAGGTAACGAGGTTGGTAAAGACCTCAATAAAACGTATCAAAAAAAGCTTTAAGCTCATAATATCCATGAGCCAATATTACCACCAACTTAATATCTTTTCCACTCTTCTGACTTTTGTCTGTTTGAAGTGTATGAATAGAAGATTCCTCCAAGGATGGCAGATAGAAACAACCAGAAGATCTCAGGTCCACTGTCACTTACATCCTCACCCATATCTTGCAGATTTTCACCACCAGCAGTTCCTTCCCAAACGTCAGTAGGACCATCACCTCCACCTCCATCAAAAGCAGATTCGTTAGGAGTAACAGAAATAATATTACTCATATGATCACTATTATTGCCAGCGTTGTCGACAGCGACTACAGCAAAGAAGTATTCAGTATCATTGTGAAGGTCAGGAATGTACCAAGTAGTAGTGGCAGCCCAAGTATCCACAACGTTATTCAATTGATTAGCTGATAGACCATAATATATCCTGTAGAATTGAACAGGATTTCCAGTAGATGGGGGAGTCCAACTCAAAGTAGCTTTATGATCACCAGGAACTCCTAGTAAACCAACTACATCTCCAACGTCTGTACTTACAGACCCAGTAATAGAAACATCCAAAGAGTAATCAGTTTCATTCTTGCCTTCATTTCCAAGCTGATCAACAAGAGTGAACTCAAGAGAGTATATACCAGGTATAATCGGAGCCTTAAATGTTGCCAAGTAATAGCCGGCTTCATCGTAATCAAATTCGAAAACAAGACCAGAAACTTCACCTATAACTTGAGAAAGCCCCGCTTCACTATAAAGTTTTATTTCAACATCTCCTCCTGCGGCAATTCCAGCAGGACTAATTTCAACATCAGTAATTTCAGGGGCAGTAGTATCAACAGTAATTTCCACTTTCTCAGAAGAAGCCTGAACAACATCCGCTTCATCCAAAACTGCAACATAAAACTCATGATCTCCATCAGTTAACAATCCTGTAGTAAAAGAGAAAGCTCCATCAACAGTAGCCGTAGCATTTCCAATTTTTACATTATTGTCGTATATAGCAAGACTTGCAACGGGAGCAGCAGTGCCAGAAACAACTTGAACATTGTTGCTGTAAGTTCCTGGTATAGGATTAGTTACATTAATAGAACTTCCTGCACCTCCACCAGCTGTCGTCACCTCTATAGAAGTAGTTCCATACACAGTCAGATCATTAATATCTCGAGCTTCAAGGACGTAACTTCCCGCACCATTGAATGACAACGACAAAGGGAAAGGGTGAGAACCCAAGTCCTGAACAGTAAAAGAATAATCAGAAGGAAGAGACACTTTAGACTCATCTCCTGTTACTACTGAGAATTGAACTTCTCCATCATAGTCGAGAACAGTTTCTCCAGACTCGTCCATTGCAGTCAGAGTAAAAGATAAACTTTGACCAGTAGTTGCAGTCAAAGGGAAGTCTTCGAATCCAAGATAAGCAACTGGACCTGAAGCAGCCCCAGCATCGTAACCTATTACATTCGCTCCAAGATTATTTCCTAGAAGAGAATCTGTGTTATCAAAATAAACAACCTTTGCTCTCTCTGAGAGAATCTTATTAGATGTTAAGTCGTAAACAGTATAAGAAGATAATCCCGGCTCAGTTGAACTCAACGAGAATAAAACCCTACCGGCAGAATCAGAGTAGTTAGACCCGTAATTAACAACATCACTTCCTCTGCTAGATATCAATTCAACCATATGATTCTCGATTGGATTACCAAAAACATCCTTCAAAGAAACCTCCACTTCTCCAACCTCTCTTCCCAATCGAACAACCTGTTCCAAAGGAGTGACTGAAGAGTATTTTTCAGAAATTCCACCAGACAGAACTTCAAAAGAAGAAGCTTGTCCATACTGAGAATCTCCTTGCAACTTAGCCTTCAAGTAATACACCCCTGATCCTCTAATATGATAATCAGGAACACTAACTCTAGCTATACCATCCAAACCTGCAATAGCTTGCAATTCAACAGTACTTCCATCAGGTTTGCTTAATTCAAAAACAACTCGACTATTAGCCCCCACTACAGAACTCTCCAAAGAAGTAGGGAATCCTGCAAGAGTATCCTCAGCATAAGCAGAAATTCCTTGATCACTTGCCGACCCCGTAGATTCAGTAGAATCAATTGGGTCATAAGACTCAAAGTCAAAAGCTCCAGCCGCAACGGCAGAGAGACCAAAGATGATCATACCTGTTAAAGCTCCGGCAACTAATTTTAAGATTTGTCTTTTCATCTATATTTTTTATTTCCTTAAATTTTACACCAAAATAGCACATTTATCAATCCACCAGGGTACAACCCCAGAATATGTCAATAAATATAACGGAGTACAAAGAATTGCGAAACGCATAGTAATTTGATAAATTGATCGCATGATTAAAAATATTTTAAACAAGGCGATCCTCTCAGTCCTGGCAATTTCTTTCTTTCTTCCATTCTCAATGGCAGTAGCCGCAGAACAGGAAGAGGGAACTACTTTAGATACAAATACACTATTGGAAGCAGTAGTCACATCTGAAGAAACCATCGCCGTAAAAAGAAGTGCAATCTTCGACGCATCCCAAAGTTTTCTCACAAATCCAGATGAAACATACACGTATGAATGGGATTTCGGAGACGGTAACAAAAATCAAGGAGCAGAAGTCCTTCATGCATACAAAGACCCAGGACGATACACAATATCACTGAAGGTGTATAACGGGACAGAAGAATCAACCGTAGAGAAAGAGGTATTTGTATTCAAAAAACTCATCCTTCTGATAACAGACAGAGATGAAAACCAAGAGCAAATAGCAACAATCCGATCATACGCAGAAAAACAAGGAGTATACATTCATCTCCTCGAGAGTTTCGGAAGCGCATCTGAGTTCATTTCAGAAGAAATACTCACGAAGAAATTAATAGAATCAACAAGCTCTCTACAAAAAGCGATTCAAATAGCAGTTTGGACAAAACAAAATTCAGGACTGAACGCATTATCAAGATTCGTGCAAGAATCCAAGGAAGCAAGCTCACCAGCAAACTTCTCTCAGAAATCAATAGTTGTGATAACCAATAACGTATCAAGCTATTCAAACAGAATCAGAAGACAGTTCCAGCTCCTAAGCCCAAAAAACATAGTGTTAATACCAGAAGCAGGGATTTACCAATTGATAGATAGTTTCACATCAGGAGATTTCATAAATAACTTGGAAACAAAAGGCTACGAGCACGAAGTGATAACCGAAGGAAGCTACAAGTTAAGACCTTGGAATTTCATGTCATATTCACTCTCAATTCTAATTGAAAAAGGAATCCCTGATAACACAATAGCCCTATTATTATTACTACCAATAATAGCAACCGTAGTTGCAGTAATGAAGCAAGTAGTAGGACTCACTACAATGGGAATCTACACACCAACAATTATAACGTTATCATTCCTCATAATAGGTCCACCTTTCGGACTCCTAACACTCCTCATGGTTTTGATAGTCGGAGTTCTAGCTAGACATTTATTGAAAAAAGTAAGACTTCTATTCATCCCAAAGATGGCGATCATCCTAACAGTGGTAGCAATCACGTTATTCCTGACTTTGATACTCAGCATGCTACTAGGAATGTTTGATTCAACTTTCTTCTCACTCGCAATATTCCCAATGGTGATAATAAGTACATTGGTAGAAAAATTTGTAAGCATAAAAACAGAGAAAGGATTAATCTCAGCAGTAATCTTAATGTCAGAAACAATAGTAGTGTCTCTCGTAGCATATATCATAGCAGGAGGGGAAATGAGCTTAGGTTTCGCTACTGTACAATGGGATTTCTTCAGAAATTTAATGTTAAACTATCCTGAATTCATCTTCGTCCTACTAGTGATAAATATCCTTTTAGGAAGATGGAGCGGATTAAGAATCCTTGAGTTCATAAGATTCAGAGAAGTATTAAGACATGTAGAAGAATAACTTTCCTAAATGAGACTACTAAATCCAAAAGGCATATTAGGAATCAACGCCAGGAACCTTTTATACATAAAGGCTTATAATCCTAAAAAAGCGATTCAGTTAGCCGATAATAAGATTAAAACAAAGAAGTTCTTGGAAGCTCGAGGAGTCCCAGTCCCAAAACTAATAGCCTCAATCTCAAAAAGAGAAGAAGCAGAAAGATTCGATTTTGACAAACTCCCAAACTCATTCGTCCTCAAGCCAAATTTCGGTTTTGGAGGAGAGGGAATTATCCCAATAGCGAACAAACGTGAAAATTATTGGATAACATCAAGTGGTAAAAAAGTATATAAAGAACAACTACTAAATCACACCATAGATATTCTTGATGGGCGATTTTCTATATCAAACATCTCGGATACAGCTTTTTTCGAACAACTAATTATCC
>CAZBZZ010000084.1:0-4829 GCA_964496555.1 uncultured Candidatus Peribacteria bacterium | reverse complement strand
AGACCTCTGCACAGAAAAACTCGATGAGCAAATCAACACAGACAGAAGAATAAAAATAAAAGCAACTCGAATAAAGAATCGCGTAAAATTCGAAAAATTCAGATTAGAGGAAACTCACGACGGAGAAATAGAAATGCAACACTGGCTCCTAGACGAAAACCAAATAGCAGCCTTCATATCAATGAGAAAAGCTCTTAGCGCTAGAATCCAATCAGGAAACTTAGATCCTTCAGACGAGATAGGATCAGTAGACCAACTCAGCCAAATATACGGATTTCTAGGACAATACGAGGAAGCTGTAAAATCATTCGATCATCTTTTAAGACTCGCAAGTCAAAGAGAAAATCATCCACTAAGAGTACGAGCCCTCCTTCTCAGAGGAGATGCCCGCATGATGACAGCCAGAGCAGTCCCATCAGAAAACATCCCTCACGAAGGATTGGAAGGAGAATTAAAAAGACGCGAAGTACTCGACAGAAGAAAGATTGATCAGGCATTAGAAGCATACCAAAAAGCACTCACAATTATAGAAACCGGGAAAATACCAAAAACCGATTTTAATAACTTGATGATAAGATCAAGAATTATCAGTGCAAACGGACTAATGTGCCAATCATACGCAAGAGACATCACAGTCGCACAAAGATTCAACAATCAAACCCGTTTGAAAGACATTGCAGAAGAACTATCACCATACATCGAAGAATCATTCAAATTATTCGATTACATCAACACAGATGAAGATCTCTGCCTCAAATACACAGAATCAGAATATGGCCAAGGATACGCTGGATTCTATCTAAACCAAATAGGTTTCAGCATTCAAATGTTCAGAGCCCTCAAACCATACTTCGAAAAACCACTCATACCACCAGAAAAAGGAGGTCCATTCATGACCAAACAAGCAATCAATCAAACAGTAAGATTCATGGCAGGTGATATTCCTGAAACAGAAAACACCCCCGGAACAGAAAAAATGCCAACAGACAACATCGGCGCCCTCACAGAGAAAGCCAACGCTACACGCATCTTAATAAGATACCTCACAGAAGTAGAGGCCGCTGCTTAAGTACCTGTTGGAGGAATGAAACTCATTGGATCTTCCATAGTACCTGTTGGAGGAATAAATCCTCTAATATCAAACTGACCAGGCTCAACTGTCTTCAACTCAACTTGAGTTGGAGCCGCTCGATAATCCCGAAATGTTGAGGTTTCCATGTATGACGGAGTCAGAACTTCGTAGAAAAACAAAAGTCCGACAGTAACACCTCCTACTAGCGCTCCAAGAAGGAAAACTAGCAAGACTCGTACCCAACAATGAGTACAATCTTTTCCTTCACAACATGAAGATTCTTTTTCATTTTTGTTTTGGTTTTATATATTATTAAAACACGTCTAAATTATACCACCAAACAAGACTCACGTCAACCAATCAAAGACCAACCAAACCACAAAATCCCCTATCCCAACAAGAAAAATTCCAATAAAATAAACCCATGCAATTTTACATTCAACTAGCAACCTCATTCATAGTCGGAGGCCTATTTATCGCCCTCCAAACCTTAATAGCAGAACGTGTATCATTAAAATGGCGCGGAATAGCGTTGACGGTTCCGACAACAATGGCTCTCGGAATACTATTCATAGCCATAACCAAATCCCCTGCTGAAATCCCTGAAGTAGCAAAAATCATGCCTGCAGCGTTAGCCCCAAGCTACATTTTTGTTTTATTATTCGCACTTCTAATAAAACGATTCGGAGTAGTAACATCCATGATTATCCCATACATAACCTGGGGTCTCCTCGGATATTTACTAATCCAATTCCCACCTCCCTCATATTTCACAGCAACATTCATATACGCACTTCCACTCCTATTAGGAGCTTACCTAATAATCCGAAAACTCCCACAAAAAACAAAACTCAAGATATTCCCCATGAACTGGAAACACATTTTGGCCAGAGCATTGATTGGAGGTTCAATCATCGCCCTTGCAGTCTTCCTCGCAAAAACCGCCGGAAACTTCTGGGGAGGTCTCTTCTCGATGTTCCCAGCATCATATTCGGCAACTTTCATAATCTATTACCACCTTCAAGGACCAGAAGTCATGCCATCAGTCGCCCGCTCCCTCTTCTGGCCAGGCATCATCGGGTTCATCCTTTACGGCTACATAGCAAGCCTCACCTTCCCTGAATACGGAATGTGGATAGGAACCCTAGCAGCATACGCAGTAGTATTAAGTTTCTTCTGGGGATGGGTCCGAATCAGAGAATCTTTCAAAACCTAGACAAACCCAAACAACGGATTGACAAGAGAAGGGTTTTTAGTCATAATTCCGTCCTTTTTATTAAAAATATGACTGAAACAGAATTAGATCAAAAACAACCTATTGAGGAACAACACGTTTGTCTAACACCAGAACAATATCTACAAGATAATCAATCTCGTGTATATCTAGCTACACAGTGCTCAGAAAGACTAGTAGATCCTTCTTGGCTAACAAGACACCAAAGATATTTAATGGCCACAACAATGGTCAACACAATACAGGGACAAAATACTCTCCCAGAAGCCTATTCAGATTTGATAGAAATTCCATACAAGACATACGAACAACGAAGAGCCATAGAAAAAATCCAACATCAATTCAGAAGACGAGGGAAAAAAGACACCCTCCCATTTCAATTAAAAACAGATTACCCCTCAAAAAAAAATAAAGGGATAAGAATAGAATTAACAGAACCACCTCCAGAAAACGCAGAAATTCCAGACGAAAACACAACCCTAGAAGCAATTAGAGAAATAAGAGATCAGCTAAGATCCTTAATTGAACTTGATCAAACCTTGCCTGAAGAAGATGGTACTTTTCACATCGATCCCTCTCTCCCAGTTAGAACAAAAGCGAGAAAGACCAAAATCATAGAACAATCCAAGAGATTTACAGAAGAAAGCAATAGAAAGCAATTTACAGAAGAGAATTTGGCAATCTTAAATTTGCTAAAAGAAAACACTCTAAAAGACTTAGCCACAACATCATTAGGAATATCCAACACACTAGGTATATCAATAAAAGAAGTTCCTCACACAATAAGTAAGATTTCAGCATCATTGAGAAGTAAAAAAGGCAATAAACTAACAATAAAATCAGAAGCAGTTCCAAATCATGGAAGAGAAATGGGATTTTATCTAGACATCATAGATGAAGAAGAGGAAAAACAAGAAACCCCAACATTAAAACCAGCAATCGTAGAACAATCATTAGAAGAAAGAACAACTTTAATAAAAATACTCAAACACATTAAAGCCCATAAAGTTCAACCACGCAAAGACTCACTACAAACAACAGTCTTAGAAAGCTTAATTCAAGCAGCTGAAACCAACCAATCAACAACAGCCCCATACTGCCAACACATACACGAAGGACAAAACGAAACAACAATCATAGGCTTCGAACGATCAATATTAGAATTCCGTGATTCATCAGAAGAAAAATATGGTATCCAAATAATACGCAAAAATAACTGCTGGCAACCAGTTCTACCTAAAGACTCAACCAAATACGCAAAATTTTTAGAAGAAATTGAAGAAAAACAAACCCAACCTCCAATTGAAATCCCAAAATTATCTAAAAAAGAAAAAGCCAAATTAACAAAAAGAATTTTAGAAGAAGGCCAACGACACATATGCACACTAGGAAAAAACAAAGAAGGATTGGCAAAATTCTTAGAGTTTTTACTTTCAAAAACATTAGAAGGAGAACTGACAACCATGACAGAAATATTTGAAACAATTGGAAAATTCGGAGTGAACAAAGACAACATTAGACAATGGATAATGACAATAGAAAGAATCAACGAAGAAACACAATCAGACAAACATCCATCAATATTAGGATTCCAAATTCTAAGAGACGAACAAAATAGAATAGCAACCGTCCCAACAAAAAACTTTAAGAAAACAAAGGCTAATTACCATTTCAACACACCCGTTTGGCCAATATCAGTAGAAGTAAAGATTGAATTTTCAAGACCAGTATATGACATGCTAATGAGAACATTAAAAACAATATACGAAGATGCTTTCCAAGTGAAAGCAATGCAAGAATACGCATACCAAGCAGAACGAGGGAAATCTATTAGCCTCGGCTATATAGCCGCAAAATTTGATCAACCAAAAGAATCAGCCACAACTCAAATTTCAGCAAGACGAAGACAACTAACAAAGATGGACATAGGATTAGATTTCGTCCCATCAAAACAAAAAACTTATTTCATGGAAATGAATATTGAAAAAGCCATCGAAAGAATTGCAAAACACGCAGTAATGCCTCTCAAAAAAGACATGCGAAGAATAGAAACAAGACTACGCAGATTAAAAGCAAAAAATACATTAAAAAACGGAGACATACTAGAAGCAGAAAGAATAGAAACTTTACTTGAATCAGCAACAAAAATAGCGGAATTACTCCAAGAAACAATACAGCAAGACTATTCAACAGAAGAAGCCATCAAACAAGCAATAGCAAATACACACAGAATAATGAACCGGAACATAACAATAGCCAAAAGAGCACTAAATGCCTTAATAATTAAAATAAAAAGAAGAAAACCCGTTCGAATCTCAAACCAAAAACCATTCAAAATAAATCTTCTAGAAGAATTAATCCGCAAATATCCACCTCTAGATGATCAAGAAATAAAAATAACAAGATTAATAAATTTACATGCAAGAGTAGCAGAATCAGGACTAGCAATATCCCTTGAATACGCAAATGAAAGACTAAAAACAGAAACCCCATATACAACAGAAGATATACACGAAGCAAAAG
>CAZBZZ010000083.1:0-4958 GCA_964496555.1 uncultured Candidatus Peribacteria bacterium | reverse complement strand
TGCCTGGCTTCACTTGAGACTCTTTCATCTCAGCCAATCGGATTCCTTCTTTTTTTGGAAAGTTTACTACTCCTTCATGTTTGGAGTTTTTATTTACGAGAAGATAGGTTTCTTTTCCCCAAGTCTTTTTTCCGATGTTTTCTAATTTGATTGTGACTGATTCTGTTTCCTGAGGTTCTAGCTCGAGATAATGTACGTCTGATTTATCTATGAACTCGTAATCTTGTAGATATTTTTTTCGGTCATTGTCTACCATGCTTTTTGCCATGCTCGCGATGAGCGGGAGTTTTTTGTAGATGTAATCTCCTGGGCATTCGGTGTTCATCACATCTCGGTGGCCTAGGATATTTGGCCTGAATTTTCCTCTGAAAGATGAATATCCTTCTGGGTTGATTCCGTGGATTTTTGATTTGATTGCGATGAGACGAGCGAGAGATTCAATTGCTGCTTCGGGGACATCGTCATCGTCGTAGCTTCCTAAGATTGCGATACCTATTGAACCAGTGTTCCCTGGGCCTGCGTGTCCTCCGACAACTCCTTCTCCTCCGTAACGTCCTTCATACACTCTCCCCTCTTGGTCGATGATGTAATTGTATCCGATATCTCCCCATCCACGGCTGACGGCGTGGTATTTGTATATATTTCTTATTGCTTGTTTTGGGTCGTCGAGGTTTTTTGTTGTTTCTGTGTGGTGAATTATAAATTTCGATGTTTTTGCCGGGTATGCTGGTGGCCACTTGAAGGCGCGTCCTTTTGAATCGTGTGTGGTCGTTTTTTGGATTTTGAGTTCGTTTGCGTATGTTGTGGCGAAATCAGGGTCGAGTTTTATTAAATCAGGATCTGAGTCGTTGTTTGCCATGTATAAATAACTCTCATCCGCCCCCCATTGTGCGCGCGTGATAATGTCCTTTTCTGAAGTGAAGTAGGAGCTTTTTGCAAAGGCTTGATTGTCTTCAAAGCTAAGGCCTGCTTGAATACAAGTCAATGATATTAGAGCTGTGAGAGCTGTTGAGATTATTTTGTTCATGGTAGGAGTATATCTTACCTTTCAACTGATTTGAATAGATGAACTCCTTGCGATGAATAGACTTCCTCGTAGAGAGGATCTTCCTCAAGCGCTACTATTTGGTTTATCAAGTCATGTTTATCCTCAAATGGCCAAATATTAGTGTCTTTAACATTCAATATTACGTAATCGCTATCTTCAATTTGTGGCAACAAATAAATACGATCGTTTTTCAGATGCGGGACAATCGTATTCTGAGCACTTATTGACTCTGCGCCCTCTATTTGATGGATTGCACTCTCCAAACTTTCTCTGTTTGACATCTCATAGTAATTTGGAGCGAAGATTCTAAATATTGTTTCTCCATTATAGAAACTTACTTGTGTCAGTATCGCTATATTGATCAATACCAATAAACTCAAGGAGGTATTTCTGACTCTTGTGTTTTTCAATGTAGAAAGGAACAGCACTGAGCCGATAGCTATGACTGGAGCAAATTCAACTGAATAATGGAATGTGTATCCCCAGAAAGCTGGTTCGTCGGCGAAAAATTTCTGACCTATTACTGGTAATAGTAGGATGAAATATTTTGGCTTCAAAAGTGCTAAGGCCCCTCCTGAAGCTAAGATCAAAACCCACATTTTGATTTTGATTGGATCATCAAAAAGCAGGAATAATGTTTGGATTGGATGAAGTAATATAAATTTCAATGCTTCAACAGGAGAGTCTCCAAGTGCCATATACGGCCAATGATCGTAAGATCCATTCAAGTATTCTATTGTCTTCAAAGATATGAAGAAATAGAACAGACTTGCTAGCAGAGTTATGACTCCATGTTTTTTTATTTTCTTATCATCGAATATTATTATTGAGATCCCCAGCAATATGGTAATTAAAGCCATGTTTTCTTTGGACAGCAGAAACAAGGCTAGGATTAAATAGTATGCTTTGATTTTTCTTGATGCCATGAAATACAGTAGCCATGGAATCAACATCGTTCCTATAACATTGTTGTGATAATCAAAGGCAAGCGCTGTGAAAATCCCAAAAAACAATAAAAAAACTACCGTCCCTACCAAGGCAATTGATTGGTTGTTTTTGCTTTCTTTTTTCACTAATAAATATACTCCAAAGGATCCTAAAAGCACTGATCCAATTTGAACTAATAATAAGGTGTAGCTACCAAACACCCAATATAGTGGTGCAAATAAAAACATTGTTCCTTCAAAATGATCCGCAAATAAACTTGGGACATTCCGCACTGTATTGGGGCCTATTTCAAAGTGAGCATATTGTTTTATCGCCTGGTTGAAAATCCCTAAATCAAACGCGTTGGTTTGGAAATTTATGTGAGGGACGATTGAAATCAAGAAATATATTATTCCAAAAAATGCGAGAATTGATATTAAATAGATATTTCTTTTATTATTCATAATTGTCATCTTTATGATATCGACCACTCCAAAGGTTCAACTTAACATAGACTAGGTCTTTCAGAGTCCTTAGGCCGTCCTTTACAGGTCTCACTCTGCTTTCTGATGAATTGAACCAACTAACAGGCACTTCTACTATTTTGTATCCTAATTTTTCGCCAATCACCAATGCTTCCATGTCAAAACCGAACCTCTTAACTTTTTGAAGATTGAAAATTTCTTTTGCGGCCTTATGTTTAAATAATTTGAATCCACATTGGGTATCTTTGATATCATCAACCAACAATATTCTTATAAGAAGATTCCCTGCTCGACCCAATACGACTCTGTACCTGGGCTGTTTTCTTTTGATGTTGCTTGAGTGCAAATATCTTGAGCCTATCGCTATATCTGAGTCTGTTGCTTTTAATTGTTTATAAAGATTGTCGAGCTCTTCTATGGGGGTTGAGTTGTCTGCGTCTGCAAATACTATATATTTTCCTCTGCTTTTTTCTACTCCTGTTTTTACAGCAAATCCTTTCCCCTGATTTTTTGAATATTCAATTAGTTTGAGGTTTTCTATTTTGCTTTTGAATCCATCCACTACTTCCCCTGTGTTATCGCTACTACCATCACTCACTACTATTATCTCTGCACTCATGTTGTTTGATCTCAAATAATCATCCACAATCAACAAAGTGCTTTTGATTCTGTTTTCTTCGTTGTAGGCAGGGATTATTATTGAAAATTTGAATTCGTATTCTGTGTGGATGTCTGGAAGGTTTTTGTTGAGTTTGAATGTCCACAACTTATTGCCGAGAAAATTCCAAGTTAAAACTACTAGTGAAGTGATTGCTTTTGCTAGCATGTACCATACGCCAAGCATATTCACTAATGCGTACATGCACAGGATTGTCAGCCCAAGTCCTATTACTGATATTATCAGAAATTTTATATATAACTTCCTGTAATTCTTTGATTTGCTTTTGAAGGTCCAGGTCTTGTTTAGAATGAAGTTGTTTGTGACGGCAAGGAGGAAAGAGAGGGTTGTTGCTGGGATGACCGCTATTCCAACATATTCCACAAAAACAAAAAGAGCTGCCAGGTCGAGAAGGGTGCCTAATACTCCCACTACACAATACTTGAGGAACGGCTTAAATTTTTTCACGAAATCCTTAATCATGAGCGGATTATAACATAGCCCGAAGATTTTGGTTGACATTTTTAGCTGTTTTTCTTATAGTGCGGCCGCTAATCTAGTTCTTCAATCTTTTATATTTCGGTTCATGCAAGTTTCGTACAACTTGAAGTATCGCAAGTCGAACTTCTCTAATAAGATTTTGATTGAGAAGGAGGGCGAGATCATTATTTATGACAAAGGCTTCCGACTCAAAGGCAAAGGCGCACAAGATAAAGGTGAATTTATCAACTATTCTGATATAAAAGAATTCTATTATCGAGGTGATCGCTTGCTATTCATCACATTCGCTAAAGCGAAATACACTTTGAGTGATGCTGGGACTGTTTTTGATGAGTTCTTGAGTACTATTTATAAGGCTAGAAATGATTTTTTGGTTGATGCTTTGTTTATGAAACAGGGCAAGCTGAAAGCTGAGTTTGATTGTTATTTTGAGAGATTTAGTAAGTTCAGTAAACCTATTAATAAGGGACGAGCGAAAGTACGATTGTATGAAGGAAGTATTGTTTTGATTCCTGAGAATCAGGATGCTTTTGGGTTGAATTTCAATTTTGTGAATTTTCATGAGTTTGATGAATTTGAGTATCTTCTGAAGATAACTATGGATGATGGAAGTAGAGTTGAGGTTTCTCAGCTTGGGAATGATTTTGAGATGTTCCAGGAGACTGTGAATTCGTTGCTTGGAGGGATGTATGAGACTTTGGTTAATACAGATTTAAAACAGGTTTTTTATGAGTTTGATGCTGGGACGTTGTTGAAACTTGCTTATAAGATAAGGGCCGGGAAATCGGTTTCTTTGAAAGATGTTGAGAAGATTGATAAGGAGTTGGCGGGGAAAATGACAGAAGTTTTCTTTGATGATGAAGGGGCTCGTGAAAAATTTGGGATGTTTGATGAAATGACTGATGAATATAGTCGATACTTTGGGATCGTGAAGGACCCTGTGGTTGGAGATGGGTATCTGAGATGGGTTATGTACGCTGTTCCTGAATACAATGTGGTGGCTTTCAGTATTCTACCTCGATACAATCCAGATCTTCGCGAGGATGAAAAGCCTACTGATGCCAGACCTCCTTTACATGAGACTTATTTTTTCAAAATTATAATGGAAAAAGGTCTCCCATCTGAAAAGGTTGGAGATAAAGTTCTTGAAATTGAGCAGACTCTGGTAAATCTTCATTTCGCTAAAGACCCTTGCTACAAGGATAAGCGTGAACTAAAAAACTCTCCTTACAAATACGCTATTCGCAAGCTTCCGTTTTTGAGGATTTTGAGGAAATCTTATTGTGGTCGTGCTGCTTCTGATGATGCAACTGCTTGGAAGAAGCAAGCAAAGGAAACC
>CAZBZZ010000082.1:0-5066 GCA_964496555.1 uncultured Candidatus Peribacteria bacterium | reverse complement strand
CTCAGTCTTCTTCTTTTCATAATCTTCAGGAGAATACTTCTTATTCAAAATCATATACTCCCCATGATTCACACCAATACATCCAAAACAATTCTTCGAATTAAAAACCTGAAAACAATAATCACAATCCCGAATCACCTCACAATAGTAACTGAAAGAACAATTGTAGCCCTTCCCAACCTGAATACACTCACAACATTGCTCCAAATCCACATTTGAAACAACATCCCAAGTATCCACAGTTCTCTCACCGTAAACGTTGTAATGATGGTAAATATAACCACAATCCTGCACACCATCAGCATCAAAACACCCAACACATCGCTGAGCATTCTTCAAATGATCGCCAGTACTATCCTCAATCCTATAATTCATCATATGTTGATGCGGCACTGACTCCTTGACCTTCTCAAACTCAGCCCAAATCGCATCCATTCCTTTCGCCTTCCACTCCGCAACTCCCTTTTCATACTCCTCCTCTGAAAGTTTCTCATTAAACAAAGTATATTGCTGTTGCCTCAAACCAGCACACCCAAAACAATTTGAACACCCAATACAGTCATAACAAAACAACGAATCCGAAACCCTCCTACAATCCTGCAACCAAACTCCATTATAACACTCATCACAATTCAGACATTCATAACAAAGTTCACACAGATCACACACATAACAATCACAACAATACTTGCACTTTTTCCCCTGAACACAGTACATACAATGCTCAAAATAATCCCCGTGCATACACATATAACAAATCTTCGAAAAATACAGGTAATCATTATACTCACACCCAATGTTCTTGAACCCGCGCAGTCCCAGGTGCACGGTTTCTTGCTTCAATTTTTGAAAATCGTTGAAGAATGACATCGGGTGGGATTATAACATATCCCACCATTGGTCAAAAACAACCCTCTGAGTCTCAGCCAAAGACTTGTTGTAGATCTCAACAGCAGAAACATCTTTCTCTCCATAAGAAATCATATAAACCTTATCCTCAACAATAATTGTGTCAGATTTAAAAAGAATACCTTTCGACAAAACTTTAATCTGATGAGTCTTTGTGTGAAATTTGTCAAAATACTCATCTGCCTCAGAACAATAAACAAGAATCTCTCTAGCACTTCCGCGATTAGCACGAATCATCTCAGCAACTTTATAGAAATACTCAGGCATAATCTTCTTAACCAAATGAGGATTAAAATATGCGGCTATCTTCTTCTGCTTACACACCTCCTCATACATTTTCATAACAGATTCCTTTCCCTCAAAAAACCTAACCCTAGGAGTAATAGAAAGCTTGCTTTCCAATTTTTTCAAATCAGACAAGTTAGACTCAAGAAGCCCCTCAGTCCTTTGCAAATCCGCCCTCCTTACTTCAATCAAATCTTCAAGATTCGAAACTGGAATACATTTAAAATACTTCATTTGATTTCGATCAAATTCCTCTACCAAACCAATCTTTCTCAACTCCTCCAGAATCAAATACATAGTTGGACGCGGCACATTCATATACCGAGCAATCACACTCACCGGCTGTGCCCCAAGCTCGAGCAACTTCAAAAATGTTTGAGCTCCCCTATCATCCGCACCTAGATTTATTATTAATTCTTTCATAGCCTTTGATCTGTTGTCAGAAATCATCGACAGCTTTAGTATAGCAATTTAACAGGTTACATGTCAAGATCCAAAACCCCGACCAGTCAACCACTCTTGACAAGACACAGGCGCAGTGTTATAGTTCCCCCCAAACTTAATTACAAAAAAATGTCTAACGTATTAGAAAAACTAGAATGTCCAGGATTCCAATACGACATCACCTCTAAAGCATACGAAGCGATAGAAGGCCAAGGGAAAACACCATGCTGGATAGTAATAGAAATTGACGGAACAAAATCAAGAATCGAAAGAGTATTATGCCCAAACCTAAACACGCTAGATAGCTGCAGTATATCAAAATCTAAAAAAACAGAACTTCCTCCTAAATGTCCATACACCAAGGATCTCCTTAAGAGAGACTTCTAACAATAAACCATGACCAACAAAGTCACACAAT
Source organism: uncultured Candidatus Peribacteria bacterium (assembly GCA_964496555.1). Lineage (GTDB taxonomy): Bacteria > Patescibacteriota > Gracilibacteria > UBA1369 > LOWO2-01-FULL-3 > JABILX01. The sequence continues at coordinate 3,010 of CAZBZZ010000082.1, read as the reverse complement.
TAGCAGAAGAATACGTCGATGCTGTCACGCCCCTTGATCACTCAGAATTCACCACAGACCAGGAAGCTCCTGAAAACATGGATGAACTCGAAGCCGTCTTAGACGAGATAATTGCAAAAATAAACGCGATTATCGATCAAGCTGCAGATCCAAACCAAATGACTCACGACTTCGCAAAAGAAATAACCCTACTTACTAGACAAAAACTCGCAGAAATCTCACCCAATAATCCATTTACGTCTGCAGGAGCAATGTTCCTAGCAAGGTCAGGCAAAACCATTGATTTCGAGAAACTACAACCAAAAATCCCAAAACCCAATCCAAACGAGGTACAGAGCATCTTAGAGAGCGATAAAAGCCTAAGAAATCCACTATTTCAAGACTTCGCCAAGCAAGCTATATGCCAAATAATACTAGACGACGGATCAGGTCCCATGACAGCAGAAAAAGCAATAGCAAGCATAGACTCACACTTCAGTAGAGCAATATACGCCTACTACAAAAGAGGAGACACCATCACATCCTTCGTCCCAGAATTAGAAGGTTTTAAAGGAGAAGTGCACCTTCACACTGACACCAACAAACTAATTTGGTTGACCGAGTTTGAAATAATCGGAGTCGAAGAAGGAGAAATCAAATTCCATATACTCTTGGGACACGACAGCTCCAAGCAAAAATGGTTCAGGAAATCTTAATAAATTAAATCAACAACCCAAATGACCATGCCAAAACCAGAAAAAACAACCCTAGAACACCTAACAGATGACTTCATCTCACTGGCAGACGCCACCGATGGAAGTCTCGACAGAGTAACTCGAGAACTCACTCACGAAATCCTGAGACAGCCAAACCCAGAAGCCACAAGAGTCCAAATTTCACAAAAAATCATGGAAGAACTAGACCCATCAGACAAACTAGCAGAAATGCTAGTAAACATAAGATCAGTGGTTAAACAACACGCGACAGAAGAACTTCCCGAAGGAGTCCTTCAATACAACCAAGAAGAACTCGAAGATTGGGCCAGGCATCTAGGAAACAAAAGCACACCAGGCTCAAGCGAAAAATTCTTAATATTTAACACGCTCGCGAAAAACCCAAGCCCAATGACCGCAAAAAAAGCACTAGAAATATTAAAAGAACTTTCCGAAAAAACATGCGTGGGAATGACAGGAAGCATAGAAGACATGGAAATAAGATTCCCTGATCTCAAAGATTTCGAAGGAGAAATATACATTCATTCTCCAAAAGGAGAAATGGTTCCAATAATAATCGTTTACGGAGTAAAGGACAGCAAAAAGGAATTCGAACTAACCTGCGCTCCCTATACCAACGGAATCTTTCCAATCGAAAAAGACGGAGAACAAATCAATTATTAAATAACCATTAACACATGGAAACCCAACACACCCCTATATCACCAGAAGAAAAAACAGAAATAGCCAAAAGTTTTTACGAAGACTTCAAACGCACATTTAAGAACTTCAAAGAAGAAAAAGACCCTGAAAGAAAACGATGGGCATACCGATTTCTCTTCCTGGAAGAAGCCCGTGATGAAGGCACATTCGACATGACAAGCAAGGTAGGATTCAGACACACAGATCACATTGATGACTCAATCTCAATCCTATCAGAAGCCCTAAAATTAGCAGACAAAGATCCAGAATTAGAAGAAGGACACTTCAAAGATTCACTAATCTCTAGATTACGAAGACACATGAGACATATTCAAGCAGACAAAGAAACAATAGAAAGAAAATGTCTAACCCAAATCTCAGAACCAAAAGACGAAGACCAAGAAATCGAAGACGCCATAGGAAGAATGACCCAAGAAATCCAAGCCAACATACAAGAACACGGCAAAGCAAGCTACGTCACAGAAAAGACCCCAGATAACCCAACAGCAACAACCAACAGAGAACCAGATTACCAACCAGAAAACAGAGTCAAACTCAGTAAAATACTACTAGGTACATCAACAGAACTAGGAAGAGCAACCCTAAGAGACCCAGACAACAAAGACAAATATCAAGAGATCCGACTAGAACTACAAGCTGCCGTACTGAAACCTGTCATAGACGCAATGGGAGAAAACGAAGAGATTCCTCCATTTCTGGACAGAATGTTCCCAGTACTAGCACGACGACGTAGACAAGGACGAAAAAGTAAGAAATCTTAATAAACCTCCCTCTCATAACAATCTTCACAATAAGGCATTTCTGGACGATCTAACCCATAGGTCGTCCAGTTTTGTGTCCCGCACTTCCCACACGCTTTCTTCCACAAACTCCTAGGAGTCCTGATAGCAATCCTATCCAAATGCCTACAATCCGGACACTTCCGCGGCACAGGCAACACCCGCTCTTTATAAAACTTCAATTCCTGCGGAATCAATTTGAAATTCTTAGAACAACCCTCACAAGCAACAACATCATCAGCAACCTCCCCACCACTCAAAACCTCAGAAGCCTCCTTCCATCCATATCCTTTCTTCTCAGCCTCCTCACGCGAAATTGGCATGTACTCCTGCGCAACCGTCTCATTGTACGCCCAAGGCGAAATCGAAGCCGGGAAAAATTCACCCCACTCCCCTGTCGCACGCATATGTTCAATCAACTTTTCCTTCAATTCAAAATACTCTTCCTTCTCGTATTGCTTATTCAAAATACAATATTTGTACCGATTCAAAGCAATACACCCAAAACAATCCGACGAATTATTCAGCTGATCACAATAGAAAACATTATCACAGTAATGACTCGCCATATTAAACGCGCTGTACTTCATCGCCAAAGTCGAAATCAACTCACACGAAACCTCCGGCTCATACAAAGAATAGCTCAAATCATAACAATCGCGAGCATCAAGAACATCAAACAAATACTTACAATCCCAACTATTCACAATATTGAAGCAAACCTTACAATTCTTAGAATTCTTGATGTTATTCCCCGTACAATCCTCAGATCCAGCCCCCCAAGTCATCTTGTGAATCGCATCCTCAGCCATCATC
>CAZBZZ010000081.1:0-5101 GCA_964496555.1 uncultured Candidatus Peribacteria bacterium | reverse complement strand
GAACGAGTCTATGATTCTGTTTACAGAATTTGCAGCTCCAGAGGTGTGGAGTGTTGCGAGGACTAATTGTCCTGTTTCAGCTGCGGTTATTGCTAATTGAATTGTTTCTAGGTCACGCATTTCTCCGACCATAATTACGTCTGGGTTTTCACGGAGAGATGATTTCAATGCTTTCTGGAAGCTCAATGTGTGAACTCCTACTTCTCTTTGTTGAACGATTGATTTCTTGTTTTGGTGAACGAACTCAATAGGATCTTCTACGGTTATGATGTGTTTTTTGTCTTTTGTGTTTATTTCGTTAAGGATCGCTGCAAGAGTTGTTGATTTACCTGATCCGGTTGGACCGGTCACTATTACGAGTCCTTTCTTAAGTTTTGCTAATTTCTTGAGTTGAGGCGGCATTCCCAGGTCATCAAGACTCAAAACATTTTCAGGGATTAGCCTGAATACTCCTGAAATACCTTTTCTTTGTACGAATACATTCACCCTGAATCGAGCGATATCTTCGATGTCTATTGAAAGATCTAGGTCGAGTGTTTGTTCAAAGGTTTTCTTCTGATTTTCGTTCAATACTTCGAGGATATACTCTTCTGCCATCTTCTTTGTGAGGACTGGATGGTCGTCTACAGTGACTAGATCTCCATTGATTCTTATAACTGGTTTTGAACCACTAGATATAAAAATATCAGAAGCTTTATACTTCACTGCTGTCCGGAATATTTTATCAAGTTTATACATTTTTGTTTTTGTATTTTTTGGTCTTTTTTAATCTTAATATTATATCATAAAACAGGTTTGGGAACAAGGGTTGAAGGGTGTTTTTGAAGGTGTGTATTTAGATCGATTTTAGCACTTCTAGGACCTCTTTTTCGGAGCTAGTTTGCATGATTTCGGTCCTGTGTTTTGAAGCGTTTGGAATGCCGTGGATGTAGCCTGCCAGGTGTTTGCGCATTTCTAGTAGTCCGACGCGTTCTCCATGGAGTTTTAGGGCTAGTTTTAGGTGTTTTTTGATAGTTGGGACTTTTTGTTTGAAAGTTTTTTGCGTGTTGGGTTTTGGGGTTTCTGAGTGAAGCGATTGGTGGATTTCTTCGAGAAGCCAAGGGTTTCCTATGCTTGCTCGACCTATCATTAGTCCGTCTAAGGTTGTTTTGCCGTCTGGGCTTGTTATGCGTTTTTTTGCTTTTTCAGGGGAGTCAATGTCTCCGTTTCCTATTACTGGGATGTTTATTGTTTGTTTTGCTAGGTAGATTGGTTCGAAGTCTGCTTCTCCTGAGTATGCTTGTTTGGTTGTGCGGCCGTGGATTGTAATTGCTGAGGCTCCTGACTTTTCGAAAGTTTTGATGAGTTTCAGGAAGTGTTTTTCGTCGTATGAGGAGTATCCAATCCTCATTTTAACAGATATGGGAAGGGTGGTTGATTGTGTGAGTGCTTTGATTATGCGGCCTGCGAGTTCGGGGTCTTTTAATATGGCTGAGCCGTAGCAGCTTTTTGTGATTTTTGGTGCAGGACATCCCATGTTGATGTCGATTCCGTCGACATTTAATTTTTCTAATTTGTGGCCAGCTTCTACGAAATAAGAGGGGTCATTCCCGAAGAGTTGCATTATGATGGGATGTTCCGATTTATCGAAATTGAGCATTTTCTCTGTTCTGGTTGAGCCGTGTTCTAGGGCGTTGATACTTGTTAACTCAGAAAAGCATACTGTTTCTGGTGCGACTTTTTTGACGATTTGGCGGTATGCTGAGTCGGTATAACCTGCCATTGGAGCTAGGCACACTATTGGTTTGTCTTGGTTTTTCCAGGAGAATTTCATGTGTGTGGGTTGAAATGTGCGATTTGCAAAATAAAAGCCCGCTTTATTCTAGCAGGCTTTTGGGTTTAATTTAAAACAGTTTATTCTATTGGAGTGATAATTGGCTTTCCCGGCATTTCTTCTTCAAGTTCAGTAGGTTCTTCAGGTTCAGAAACTTCTCCTCCTTCTATGCCTTGTTGAAGCGCGTATTCGAGTTCTTCTGCTAGTTCATCAGCCATTTCATTTGATGGAGGTGTTAAAGTTCCTTCATCAACTGTACCTATATCAACTTCTTCCAAAGGCATTTCTTCAGGAGTGTCCTCAGATCCTCCCAAGATTATTCTGTATGCGAATGTTCCGATCACGACTAGAACGATAGCGACTATAACAGGTAGAGCGATTCGTGTTATTTTTGAATATAGCTCTGCTTTGCTGTTGTGTTCTGGTTCTCCTCCTTCTCCTGGAGTTCCTGCTGAATTCAATTGATTTTTCAAACCTGAGATTTCTTCCAATGTTTTTTCTGGAGCTGGAGTTGTTGCTTGTTGTATAGATGGAAGTTCTGTTGGGGGTTGTGCTCCTGGTTGAGGCAACGCTCCTGGTTGAGGGATTTGGTTGTTTTCGTTATCCATAATTGTTTTGTTTATATTTTTTTATTTTTAGAATTCGCCTTCAGTGTCTATGTCTGATGCGTCGGCTGGGAGTACGTTTTCGATTGCACCCCATTCTGAGTCTTCATTTTCAGGTATAACGAGAGTGATTTGGTCGCCGATTTCAGCTTTGTGATATGTGACTGAAGCGAGTAATACTTTGTATGCTTTTCCTCCTGCAACGACTTTGTATAGTCCATCCTCGTATGTGAGGGGGCCGATTACTTTCTTTCTTTCTACAGGACCGATTTGTTTGAATACGAATGATCCATCTTCTTTAACTGTTAATTTCAAAACGTCTCCTGGTACGAGCTTCGATTTTGAAGCGTAGTTTGCAGGGATTGGATATTCTTTTTCGTTGCTATCTACCATTTTTTCTCCGTCAAAAACTCCTTCAACTATTTTGTCAGCGCTATCGTCTTCCTCTAGGTTTGAACCACCTTCTACTAGTTCGGCTTTTTTTGCAAAAGATGTTTTGCCGTTTGATCCGACCAATTCATTTACCATCTGTTTGGCACTGCGAATACTTGATTCAGCAGATTCAATCATTTCTTTGATAAGAGCCAGTTTTGAAGCTTGTGACATAGTTTTATTGTTTATTTTTATTTCGTTTGAATTATACCATAAAACAGGTCTGTTTTGAATCGAGTGGGGTTGACTGAAAAGGGGGATTGTTGTGAAGCGTTTTGTGTTGTTTTGAGGGAATTTGAGCTACCTTCTTTTGTATATTATTTTCTCTCCGCTTTCTCCTGTTATTCGGAGGTCGATGTAATAGAGGGAGTCGTTGTATATGTCTAGTTTGATGAGGGCTTTTTTGAGTTTTTTGAGTTGTTGTTCGTATGATTTTTGGATGTCTAACCAGATGTAGAAATATTTTTCTGTGCGGAGGTGGACTTCTCTGGGGGTCACTTTGTATTCGATCTCGATTATTTGCATTCCGAATTTCTCTTCGAAATAGTTGGTTGCTCCGAGAATATAGTCCAATTCTTCTTGTTCGAGGATTGAATCGGTTGTGTTTAATGGGGCGTCGGTTTTGATTTTTATGTATGGGAGATTTGGATCGTCCACATCTTCTTTGACGACGTATCCTATCGAGTTGATTATGAATTTTTTGTTGGATTCGTTTGTGATGTTTGTGATGTTTGCGAGGAGAGGGTATTCGGTGAATGAGATTTCGATGGTGTTTGGAAGGTCTCTGTTTACGCTTATGTTTTCGATTTCTGGGTATGAAGATTGGATTTTTTCGATTATTTCAGTCTTGTCGATCCAGAAAATGTTTTTTGTTTTGTAGATTGCGAGTTCACTTACGATGTTTGTGCTGAGGTTTTGGGTGCTTTGGTGTTCGGTTGAGACTTGGATGTTTTGGATTTTGAAAAAGCTTGAGAATGTCAGGCTGTATATGATTAGGCCTACGGCTGCTATGAATCCTAGAATGAAGGCGATTGCTTTTAATTTTGAGGGAAGTTTGAAGCTGATTGAGGAGAGTAATGTGCGTTTTCTTCTTGGGGTGTGGAAGTTTTTTGGGCTTTGTGTGCTTAATGTGCCTGTTCTGTTTTTTAGAGTTTTTTGAAGAACAGGGCTTTTGCCGTATTGGTATTTGGAACTTCTTTTTGTCGCGAGTTTGCGGCGTTTAAACATGAATTAGTAATGAGTATTTGTGGGGTGGGTTTTCTTCGTTTGTTTTGAGTTTGTTTTTGAAAAATTTTGGCCAATCCATGGTTCTGTAGTCTTGGAGTAGTGGTTCGTATGGTGTTGTGAAGTAATAGCAGTATTTGAGGTCTGGATTTTGGCCGAGTTCGACTGCTAGAAGCGAATCGAGTTTCGATTTTTCTTTGTATAGGTGGTTTGAAGGGACTGATTCGCTGACGAATTTACTTTTAAGTGTTGGTGTGTCGAATGTTTTTGGGTGGCGGAAGCAGCCGACGATTTCTCCTGTTGATTTGTCAAAACTGACTCCGTGTACTCGGCAATCGTGATTGCGGTATGGGTAAAGTTCACAGATGTCCTCTTGTGTTAGGAAAGGGCATTCTGTGTTTGTGGATTGAAGTGTTTGAGTGAGATCGTTTCGTGATTTTGCTACGTCTTCTAATGAATCAGAAAATGTTTCCAGGGTCTCAAGTTTGAGGTCTTTTAAAAGTTTTTTTTGTTTTTCGGCTTTGCGCTCAAGTTCGCGGCGTGTTTTGCGGTCGAGTTTTTTGAATCCTTCGTTTATGTAAAAGGCTTCGATGAATGACAATGGAAAAAGCTGTTTGCAGCAGTCGGAACATCCTTTTTTGCATGGAATTTCTGGGATGTTTTTTGTTGCTTCTTGGCAAGCTTCATCGAGGTCTTCGAGAAGAATTGTGTATTGTTGCAAAAGAGTTTCTAACATGCTTTATTTATACCATGAAGATTTCTGATTTGGAATCCGCAGTTGAGTATTTGAAATCCTTTACTTCCTACGAGGATATTATTATTGGGAAGTATGATGAGAAGGCTTTTGCCTTGGCTCGGTTCCGGAAGTTTTTGCGGAAGTATGGGGTGAAGTATGAGAAGGTGCGCGCGATTCATATCGCTGGATCGAAGGGGAAGGGGACGACGGCTGGTTTGATTTCTGGGTATTTGAAGAGGCAAGGAAAGAAGGTTGGGCTTTTTGTGTCACCTTATGTTCTTAGTATTACTG
>CAZBZZ010000080.1:0-5103 GCA_964496555.1 uncultured Candidatus Peribacteria bacterium | reverse complement strand
CCTCTAAGACCTCCCCATGTTATTATTTTTGCAGTGTTTTTTTCAAAATCTTTGAACTGAGATAGAATTACAACAGGTATCGAGACTCCAACATATCTTGAAGCAACAACTAAAACTATAACAATCACACAAATTGGAACTGTCTATTATTAAAAAATCCGGATTTGCTTTGATCGAAGTTGTTCTTGCGATAGCTATATTCTCGATGTTTTCTGTTGGCATAACTTATTTATCTTTGGATATATTGCAAGCAGACGAGAAAGTTGAAGAAGGAAATTTCGCACTCCTTTACACCCAGGAGGGACTGGAAGCTGCAAGGCAGATGAGGGACCGAAATTTTTTACTTCTTGAGGATGGTGATCATGGGTTGGATCTTTCTGATGATGAATGGACTTTCATTCCTGCTCCTGAGGATATAGATGGATATTACGACAGGACTGTTTCCGTGGAAGATGTTTACAGAGATGTGGATGGAGACATCGCGGAGACGGGAACCTTGGATCCTGACACAAAGAAGGTTACTTCTACCGTTGAATGGAATCATCGTGGACTTTTTCCAAAATCTATCGAGCTTTCGACCTATCTTTCCAACTGGTCCGGAGATGATTGGATTCAAACTGATTGTGATGAATTCAATGCTGGAGTTTTTGAGGATACCGAAGTTGAATTTACCGACAGTCCACCTGAGGATAATTGTGCTTTAAAGCTAGCCCTTGAGGAGGTAGAGAGTGAATTTTACGCTTCTGCTGATGTGGGAAGTCACGGTAATGACGTGTGGGTTGAGGGGAATTACGCATATGTTGCAGTTAACAAATCAAATCAAGGCCTTGCTGTCGTGGATATAACCGACAGAGAGAATCCCTTTGTTGTTAAACAAGTTGACGTTGGGGGAAAGGCTTACTCTGTGGTTAAACATGGAAATTATGTTTACGTTGGTGTTAGAAACTATTTTAAAGGTTTGGCTGTTGTAGATGCTTCCACTCCGGCAAATGCATCCCTTGTCGATAGAACATATGTTTTGGGAGAAGGACTCACAATTGAACCAAATGGAGATTATTTATATATGGGCGTCAAAAACTATTTATCTTTTATAGGGTTTTCCGTCATCGATATCTCTGATCCTGACGATCCTTATTTGTATAGATTCCAACCTACTTTTGGTAGGGTGTATGACATCGAAATAGTTGGAGATTACGCCTATTGTGGAATTGATTTTGATTGGTGGGGATTTCAAATTCTGGATATTTCCGACCCTTCTGACATCGACACTCTCTCTTTCTTGAGTGTTGGTGAAGAGGTGAATGCTGTGGAAATTCAAGGACCTTATGCATACCTGGGTACTGAGGATGATGACGATTCGTTTTACGTGGTAAATATTTCCGATCCTGATGATCCTCATATTGAGGATCACATAGATGTTGGTGACGAGATTGAGGACATAAGCTTGAGGGGAGACTATGCTTATCTTGCTTTCAATAATCAAAATAGTGGTTTAGCGGCAGTAAATGTTGCAACTCCTACGTCTCCTTATTTTGTTTACGCAAGAGATGTTTTGGGGAAGGGGACTGGTATTAAAACTGATGAAAACTATATTTACGAAACTTTGAATACAAATAACCGAGGACTTGTCATAATTGGAACGACCGTTACAGAGGTGATTGAGGATGGGACCTATGTTTCCGTCCCTTATGACACCAATAGCAGCGATACTCGTTATAATTTTATTGAGTGGGAAGGACAAGACGTGCCCGGCGGAGAAATAAGGCTTCAGCTGAAAACCGCTTCTAGTGAAGCTGGCTTAGCCAGTGCTACCTGGATCGGAGATGATGGAACCGAAGCAACTTACTATGAAGGTTCGAGAACGCCAATCGTAGTTGATCCAGCTGCAAGCGGTACTAGATATGTACAATTTAAAGTTTATATAGATTCTGACGGGGCCAACACTCCGTTGATTGAATCGGTAAGAATAAATTACACACCATGATAAAATCGTTGAAAAATAGAGGATTTACGTTGGTCGAAACCGTCCTGTATTTTGCGATCGTCAGCGTTTTTCTACTAGCCGCAACTATGTTTTCGCTGCAGATTTTGAATGCGTTTAAACTTTCTGAAAACTCACAAGAAATCCAATCTAATATAATGCTCTCTCTGGATGAAATGACTGGATCTATAAAGGCTGCTGATTCTATCGTTGATACCGGCAGCGTGTTTGACAATGACAATGGGATTTTGATTTTGAGCATTGATGGCGTGCAAACTAAATTTTACTTGAATGAAGGAGCTGTCTATTTCCAAGAAGGAGTTTCTACTCCTATCAAATTAACATCTGAAAATGTTGTCGTGCCTATTTTGAGATTTCACAAAATTGAAGAGGATAAAACCCCTACTCAAATAATTATTGATGGACGAGTTGAGGCAGTCTCAACCGCCGCTGGGCTAGATAAAGACTTAACATTTCATCTATCCGCATCCCTTAGAAAACTATGAAAATTTTATTCAAACAAACAGGATCCATTGCTCTAATCAGTCTACTGGTTATATCCGCATTTACATTGATTCTTGGGCTGGCCATGGCTGAAAACAGCATATCTACTGGATATCAACACTTAAACAATGTGTCGTCCGAGACTTCTTATTATGGAGCGGAAGGATGCCTGGAAGAAGCTGTAATTAGAATTGAAGCAGATAGCAGTTTTACAAGTGAAACAATTACTTACGATTGGGGTACTTGTGATATTGTTATCACTGGCACTAACCCAAAAACGGTCAATGTCACTATCACCCAAGACAACTATTCTGAAACTTACCAAGCCGTGATAGATATCACCTTAAATGGCCATGCAATCAATACATCTCTTTCTAGTTGGGAAGAGATCTAATATAATTCTGAAACTTACCAAGCCGTGATAGATATCACCTTAAATGGCCATGCAATCAATACATCTCTTTCTAGTTGGGAGGAGATCTAATATAATTAAAACCAACATGTCCTTCTTTCCTAAAAAAATTCTCGGTCTGGACTTCCATGACTACTTCGCTCAAGCAGTTGAACTGAAAACTGCGGGGAAGAGTGTGTCTTTGAATTCTTTTAGTAGAGTGGCTATCCCACCTAACGTCATCAAAGACGGGGAGATAATGGACAAGGTTGAATTAAAGAAAATTCTGACTACTTTCCTTGAGACTGCGAACCCAACTCCAATAAAAACAACAAAGGTAGTTTGCAGCTTCCCTTCGAAAAAAGTATTTACTCATAATTTCACTTTTCCGGCTTCTCTCAACTACAAAGAACTAAAGAAAGCCATTCCTTTTGAAGCCGAGACCGTCATCCCTTTTTCTATGAGTGACATCTACTGGGACTTCACTATCGTTCACAAAGACAGCGCTTCAACAAAACATGCTATCCAGAAAGTTCAATTCGCTTGTATCCCAAAAGAGGCTGCCGATAGCTATGTTGAACTTCTGGAATCGATGGGACTTGAGCCTTTTGCGTTCACCATCCCTTCTGAGTGCGCCAAGTATGGACTAAAGAACCAGCTCGCTCCTGCTCAGAGTTCTTTAGTTATTGATGTTGGATCTTTGGTTACGAGCTACTCTTTGTTTGAAGGAAAGGAGTTGGTCGACACATACACATCTCTAAAAGGTGGACGAGCTCTGATCGCTGACTTGGCGAAGGGGTATCAATCTTCGGAAGCTTCAGTTCTTGAGCAGAAAGAACGAAATTGTTTGGACAAAATTTACTGGCCTGAAATAGAAACTTTCAACAGAACTATTTTGACTGAGGGGATTGAGTTTATTGGCAAGAAAAAGATTTCTGATGTTTTTCTTACCGGTGAATTTTTGAATCTTCCTGACCTTCAGGAAACTGCGAAGAAATTCTATCCTGCGCAAAAGATCTCTTTTGGAGATCCTCGACTTGGAGTGCTTATTGAGTCTGATAAATTCTTGCCTTTGGATAAAAAGGACGGATTTGTTCCTTACTCGATATATTTCACCCAGGCTTTTGGGCTCGCTTTGAAAGGATTGGACTCTGATTTTGAGGATGGAATAAACTTGCTTCCAGATAAACTTAGAGACTCTTTTACTTCTCGGAAACTGTCCCTTGGAATTAGCGTTGCTGCAATTTCTATGGCAGTCATTTCTCTCGCGACAGCTACTTTCACCACCATGCGTCATCAAGAGCTGACTTATGACAGACTTTCTATAGAGGCAGAAAAGCAATCTCTGCAACAATTAATATTTGGAACTAGATACCAAGAAATTAAAGAAGCTATAACTAATTTCAACAATGAAGTTTCGTCTTTGGCGGGAGTTCAAAATTCTTTGTTTTCTGTCCCTAAATTACTAGATAAGATTACTGACTCTCTACCTAGAGGCGTCTCTATTTCTTCCCTAGATTTCAGTGATGAAGAACTGAGCGTTGAAATGAGCGGTGTCGCGAAAGACAGAAACACCTTGCTTGCTCTTCAAAACGACCTTGAAAACGCTGAATACATAGAAGAAGTCATTGCTCCGAGATCTAACTTTGACGAAAAAACAGACATATCATTTTACTTAAAATTAAAACTTAATTTCACTGAACTAGACCCTTATGGAGAAACCAACTAAAAAAGAAGTTGAACAGACTGACCGGTCTGAGCAAGAGGACCAGGTGGTCAAGGTAGGGCAAGTCCAACCTCAGCCTGAGTCTAAGCTGAACGTGGATTCGACTCCCATAACACGAAAAATTGTTTCTGTTTCTCTTATTTTGTCTTTTATTTCTGTTGTCGGAACAGTTCTTATGGGTGGCAATTCTCTCAACACAAATGAGGAAATTAAGTCCAATGAGTATTATGTTTCTGTGGCAAAGGAGGTCCAGCCTAATTTTGAAGACAGTCTGGCTCTTTATACTGGAGATACTCAAAAAGTTATTGATTACCTTCTGGATGTGCGGCCAGGTGACGAAGAGGACTACATTACTTTCCTAGCAGAGCTAGAAGAGCTTGGGAACGATCTTTCCTTGAAATTAGACATTCACTCTTATGAATCTAGCAATCTACAGCCTGGTGCTCTGCCGGAGCCATCGGATACTTTGGATTATGAAATCCAGGGCATCCTGGATGTGGG
>CAZBZZ010000079.1:0-5470 GCA_964496555.1 uncultured Candidatus Peribacteria bacterium | reverse complement strand
GGTGGGTGGTTGTTGTTCTGAGGCAGGTGGGGGCGATGCTTGAGGGGCATCCTGTAGCGAAATTCGGTGGAGTTGCTGTTTCGACTGGATCGCTTGGGCAGGGGATTTCTGTTGCTCATGGGATTGCTTTGAGTTTGAAGGTGGATAAAAAGCCGAACAAGGTTTTTGTTGCGCTTGGAGATGGGGAATTGCAGGAGGGGATGGTTTGGGAGACGGCAATGAGTGCTGCTCATTATATGAGTTCAAATTTAATTGCTTTTGTTGATAACAATAAATTGCAGATTGATGGTCCGTGTAAGGCGGTGATGGATGTTGAGCCTGTTCAAGATAAATTTGTTTCGTTTGGATGGAGGGTGATAAATGTGAGGGATGGACATAACTATGAGGAGCTTTTGGATGCTGTGCGGAAAGCGCGGTCTGAGACTCGAAAGCCTGTTTGTATCTTTTGTAATACTGTTAAAGGTAAAGGAGTCCCTTTTGCGGAGGGTAAAGTTGAATATCATGGAGCTGCTTTGAGTGAAGAAGAGATGAAGGTGGCTGAGGGTGAATTGTTGGGGTGAGGTGCGAAATTAACAATCATAAAACATGACTTTAGGTGCTTTTATATTGGCTTTGGTGAAAGGTTTGATGACCTTTTCTATTGTTGTGAGTGGGAACAGTATGATGCCGACTTTTGAGGATGGGGAGGTTTTGTATGTGAGTATGTATGAAGTGGTGGCTGAGGAAATTGATAGAGGGGATATTATTGCTTTTGAATTGCCTGGTGAGGATTTCTTGTATGTGAAGAGGGTTGTTGGGTTGCCTGGGGAGGAGGTTGTGTTTGAGGCGGGTTCGGTGGTTGTGGATGGGAAAAAATTGAGTGAGCCTTATGCTAGAGGGGAGACTTGGGGAGTTTCGTTTGTTTCGGGTGGTGATGAGGAGATTAGTCCGGTTGAGAGTTTTGTTTACAATGTTCCGGAAGATCAGTATTTTGTTTTGGGGGATAATAGGGAAGAAAGTTTGGATAGTAGGAATTATGCTGGAGTGTATGTGAGGAGTGAGGATTTGAAGGGGGTGTTTACGGTTCCAGGATCATTTTAATTAAAAAATCATATGGCGAATTATCATATAAAATTAGATGGAGATGCCGAGAAGAAGGCGACACGTAAGTCGTTTGGTGAGGCTTTGGTAAAGTTGGGTGCGAAGAGGGATGCTATCGTTGTTCTTGATGCGGATTTGTCGGGAAGCGTGCAGACTGCGAAGTTTGCGAAGGAGTTTCCGGATAGACATTTCAATATGGGGATTGCGGAGCAAAATATGCTTGGAGCTGCGGCTGGATTTGCGACTCGTGGAAAGGTTCCTTTTGCTTGTACGTTTTCTGTATTTGCGACTGGGCGTCCGTGGGAGATTATCCGAAATTCGATTTGTTATCCGAATTTGAATGTGAAAATTTTGGGTTCGCATGCTGGAATTTTGACCGGAGAGGACGGTGCTTCGCATCAGGCTCTTGAGGATATTGCGATCATGAGGGCGTTGCCGAATATGAAGGTTGTTCAACCGGCTGATCATATTGAGGCGCTGAGTGCGATGGAGAAAATAGTTGATGATTTTGGTCCTACTTATTTGCGTGTTTTGAGACAGGCTACGCCTATTTTGTACGGAGGGGAGAGGCCTGTTGATTTTGAATTTGGGAAAGCGGATATTTTGTTTGATTCTACGGCAGTGGGTGGCGGTTCTGGGTCTGGCAAGGTTGATATTTGTGTTTTTGCGACGGGAGCTTTGGTTGGATCTTCGTTGGAGGCTGTTTTGCGATTGGAGCAGGAAGGCAAAAAGTTGATGGTTGTGAATGTGAGTTCGTTGAAGCCAATTGATTCTGAAACTATTTTGGCTGCTGCGTCTCGTGCAAAGATTTGTGTGACGGCTGAAGACCACAATGTGATTGGAGGATTGGGAAGTGCTGTGGCTGATGTTTTGGTTGGAGAAGGTGTTGGAGTGAAGTTGTTTCGAATTGGGATGGAGGATAAGTTTGGGGAGTCTGGAAAACCTGCTGATCTTTATAAAAAGTATGGTTTTGATGCAGAAGGTGTCTATGATAAACTTCTTGAGTTAATCTAATTTGTAATAAATTTAACCATATTCCAATGAAAAGTGTGAAACTTTTTGTATCGCTGGTTGTCGTGACTGCGATTTTTCTTGTATCTACCACGGCGTTTGCTTCTTTCACAGATGTGAGTTCGGGGCATGATAACTATGATGCGATTATGTACGTTCAAGAGAACGAGATCGTGGGTGGTTATGATGATGGGACTTTCCGTCCGGATGATCCTATCAATCGTGCCGAACTTCTGAAGATTCTCGTGATTGCTCGTAATGGAGGAGATGTGTCTGATGCGTATGCGGATGATTGTTTTTCTGATGTAAAGGATACGGCTTGGTATTCGAAGTATGTGTGTTATGGAGAAGGGGAAGGGTATGTTGATGGTTATGATAACGGGACTTTTGATCCGACTGGATATGTAACTTTTGTTGAGGCGGCGAAGATGATAGTGGTGACTATGGGGTATCTTGTTTATCCGGATGAATCTAAATGGTACAAGCCTTATGTTTTAAAGTTGGAGGAGAAGTCTGCGATTCCTACTTCTATTCATGAGCTTGATTCTGAATTGACCAGGGGCGAGGTTTCGGAGATTATTTATAGATTGGATGCGGGGATTGAAGATAAGTCGTCGCGGGTGTATGAAGATTTTATGTGGTATACGAGTGATCCAGTTATTACTTATTTAAAGATTGAGTCACCTGATGATGAAACTGTTTTTTATGAGCAGCCTTTTTATATTGAGGGAATAACTTCTAATAATTGTTCTTCTGTAGAGGTTGTGGCTGAAAATGAAATGTTTGATATGTATGATGTTTATACTCTTCAAAATTATTCTTATGGTGATCATGATTTCAAGTACGGTATCCATCATGATTGGGATAATTTGGAAATAGGGGGCAATGTTTATACACTGACTGCTGATTGTGACACTGGTGATGTTAGTGAAACAATCACCCTCTACTACGAAGATACTTCTGCTGCTGAGATGGGGAAGCCAGTGATTTATTTGTATCCTGAGCGGCCGATGGAGGTTTCTGTTTTGCCTGAGCCTGAGTATGGGGTGACAATTTCTGAGCCTGAACTTGGTGATGGTTGGGAGGTAGTTGCTTATCCGGATGGTTCTATTGTGAATTTGGAAGATGGATCAAGATGGGATTATCTTTTCTGGGAAGGTTATGCGGATTTGGAGATGCCTGAGGAAGGATTCTTGGTTGCACATGATGGTTTGGAGCGATTTTGGGATTCGAAGCTGAGCTATCTTGGGTTGAATCGAAAGGAGATTGCTGATTTCAAAGAGTTCTGGTTGGAGGCGTTGGATGAGGATGGATATTATGTGATTGCGTTTGTGGATCAAGCGGAATTGGATGAGCATGCACCTTTGACTGTTGAGCCTGCGCCAGATACTTCGATCCGTGTTTATTTTGATTATAAAGTTTATGACAAGCCGGTTCGTGTGAAGGAGCAGGTTTTGAAACCGGGGGCTGATAGAAATGGATTTACCATTATTGAATGGGGAGGAGCGTTATATTAGTACGATTTTTTGTGGGGGTCTGTGCGTGCTTGAGTCTAGGCTTGAGCGCGTGCGGGCCCTCTCTTTATGTGCCTAGTGTTGGAGAGGCGGTTGTTTACCAAGTTGACTATTCCAGCGATTTTATGTGGGCGCGATTTTTCAGAGAGGAAGGTGGGTATTCTGTTGTGGATGAGATGGAAGGTGGGCTGATGGGAGTTGTTTTGCCTCATCATCTTGTGACGGCTCTTGAGTTGACGAAGTTTTATCGAAGCGTAGGGGATGTGATGAGTCCTGAGTTGGTTGTGATTGTTTCGCCGAATCATTATGAATCTGGGGAGGCTGCTTTCCAGACTTGTAATTGTTCGTATGAGACTTTTGATAAGGTGAATTTGGAGACTTCTAGTGAAGATTTGGGGCTGTTGATTGGGTCGGGGTTGGTTCGGTTGGCGAATGAGAATTTTAAGATTGAGCATGGGATTTATGCTCATGTAAATTATGTGAAGAGGTTTTTCTCTGAGGCGGAGATTTTGCCTGTGATTGTGAAGGGGGATGCAACGGTTGAGGAGTTGGATGCGTTAGTTGGGTATTTTGAAAGAAAGTATGGGGATCGGTTGGGGGAGGATGTTTTGTTTGTTGCTAGTGTGGATTTTGCTCACTATATGACTGCTGAGGTTTCGAATGTACATGATGAGGTTTCTTTTGAAGCTGTTTCGGCGTTTGATCATGAGTCGTATTGGGATATTGAATTGGATTCTCCGGGGTCTATTTATGTTGTGTCAAAATTGGCTGAGCTTGCGGGGTTTGATCAGGTTGATTTGGTTGAGCATACGAATAGTCAGGACTATTTCCAGAAGTTTGTGGAGGAGACTACGAGCCATCTTTATATTACTTTTTCGAGGGAGTGATGATAGGATATGGGTTGTATGATTGACCTTTTAATCTCATCTCTGTATTTCATCCTTCCGGCATATTTTGCGAATATGATGCCGGTTTTTGCTGCGAAATTGAGGTTGCCTGGGGGTGCGGCGATTTCCAAGCGATGGTTGGGGGCTCATAAGACGTGGAGAGGTTTCTACACTGGGTATTTGGGGGCGTTGTTGGTTTTGGCGGGGCAGTGGTCGGCGGCTTCTCAAGGCTTGATGGAGGGATTCTCGATTTTGGCTTATGATCGGATGGGCTGGATGATTTTGGGGTATGCTGGGTTGTTTGGGTTGGGAGCGTTGATTGGAGATTCTGTGAAGTCGTTTTTTAAAAGGAGGTTGGGGCGTAAGCCGGGGAGTGCGTGGTTTCCTTTTGACCAGGTTGACTTTATCTTGGGAGCTTGTTTGTTCACTTGGCCGTTTGTCGGTTTCGGGTGGGAGGTCTTCGTTATTTTGTTGGTGGTTACTCCTGTTTTGCATTTTGTTGTGAATGTTATTGCTTATTTTATTGGATTGAAGAAGGTTTGGTGGTGATCTAGTCGTTTAAGACGGTGTCTTCTATCGAATACGTTGAGGGGAGGTGTTCTTTTGCGTATGTTCCTTGTGCTTTCATCTCTTGAATTATTTGTCTTTTGAGTTGGAAGTATTCTTCGCGGGAGTATGGTTTGTTGAAGATGTGGTAGCGTTTGTGTTTTAAGAAAACGGAGAACATGCAATGTTCGCATTGGAAGCATTGTTCGCAGTATTCGAGATCGGAGCTTTCCCAGCAGTTGTAGCAGAAATTTGAGTTGCTGAGTTTATATGCGGAAATGCAGTCGAAGTTGAATCGGGAGAATTCAGTGATGTGGACGTCTACGGAGTCTTCGCATTTGAAGCCTTCGTTCACGTTGACGAGGTCGTGGCCTTCTTTGGTTTCATAGCAATTGTGGCAGTTTTGGTTGTTGTATATGTGGTCTCCGGCTG
>CAZBZZ010000078.1:0-5520 GCA_964496555.1 uncultured Candidatus Peribacteria bacterium | reverse complement strand
GTTTATTTCGTTGAGCATAATGCGACTGTGTTGAGAACTAGCTTGATACCAACTGTCACTCACAAGACTTTTGACGGAACGGTTTATCCTGTGCAGAAAGTTCCAAATTGGGCTCAGCTCAGTTCTGCTGAATATGATAATTCTTATAGCAATATTCCATCTAACAAGTTCATGGACACTCCTTATTACAATCCAAACGATTTCAAAACATCTTTTGATTCTTTGACTTGGGGAGATTCTTCTACTGAAGATATTAGGAATGCGAAAATAACATACAGTGTTCCTTATATGGGAGATTATTCTTTGGATGCGGTTGAATATAGTGGAAGTCATTTGGCCGTAGATATGAAGATCCCTTATGGTACTCCTGTGTTCGCGATGGGAAATGGTGTGGTTGTGAAAGTTAGCAATATTTCGACTGGTTTTGGTCATCATGTTGTTCTTCAACACAACAACTTTCCTACTATTGACGATAGTGGGCGATTTACTACTTATTATTCTTCTTATTCACATTTGGATACCATATTGGTAGCTGAGGGACAGGTCGTTGACAAAGGTGACCAGATAGCCTTGAGTGGTGATTCTGGAACTGCTACAACTCCTCATCTTCACTTCCAAATCGACAATGAGAATGCTGATTGGCATCCTTACTGGCCGTTTACTTGGCAAGATGCGAATGATGCCGGTCTTTCTTTCTTTGAAGCAGTTAACGCTGGACTAGGCCAATCTGCGGCAATGTCTACGACTATCAACCCAATGATGTATGTTCAGGAATATCTAGACCCTTCTGCTTCTATAGTGGAAAGTGCTTCTAGCTACGTTGAGCCAGAGCCAGAGCCTGAGCCGGTCGTTGAGCCAGAGCCAGTTGTGGAGCCGGAACCAGAGGTTGAGCCTGAACCTGAACCAGAAGTTTATGTTCCTGTGACTACTACTGTAGATGAACCAGAAAATGTATCTTTTGAAGTTGTTTCACGTGCATCTTATGATGAAGGTGATACTGCTTACATGACTATTTATGCTGATGCTAATAGTTTTGATGGATTGGTTAATCTATCTTTGAATAATGAAATTGGAGAACTTGAATTAACTAGACTCTCTGACAATGATTTTGATGATGGAAAAGTTAAGTTAAGTATTAATAATCTTGAACCTGGTAAGGCAAAGCTGAAAGTTGCTTACGGGCAAGATGTTTATTATTCGGATTGGTTTGAAGTCGAGAAGGCTGTAGCTGAAGTGCCAACAAGGTTTTCATTCTCTGATGTTCCTGACTCACATCCTAATAACAAAGCTATTGAACACTTGGCTGTAAATGCTGTTATTGGAGGTTATCCTGATGGAACTTTCAAACCTCACAATGTTGTCAGCAGAGCGGAAGCTTTGAAATTTGTTTTGGAGGGAATCAATTCTGGGATGGAAATAACAGATTTACCTTTCAAAGATGTAGCTGATTCTGATTGGTATTACAAATATGTTTCTACTGCTCTTTTGAGAAATATAGTTGGAGGATATAGCGATGGAAGCTTCCGAGGTTCCAATCCTGTTACTCGAGCTGAATTCTTTAAAATTCTTTTCACAGCAATGGACGTGAATCTTTCTAAGAATGTTAAGGAAGATCCATACAGAGATGTGGATAAAGACGATTGGTACGCACCTTACTTTAAGTACGCTCATGAACACGACATCATCGACAATGGGTTTCGTGCTTGGCCTGAATCAGGTATGAATCGTGGAGACGTAGCTGAGGCTATGTATCGAGTTATGGTTGACTAGACTCGTGGATTTTCGAACATTTCCTCTGAGTCCGAAATGTCTTTTTTGAAAAATCGTACTGGTAATCCCATTTGATCTCTTATGTGGGACACTATATCTCCCAGTTCTTGAGCTACGCATTCAAAGGACCCTTTCGTCATCTCTATAATTTCTATTACGGTAGTATGTGACGTTGAATCCATTTTTATCGTCTTGCTTCCGGCAATTTTGAACAATTCTTCTCCGATCGCAATTGTAATTGAGGCTATTTCTTGGGCAGTCTTTTTACTGACGTCTATTTCTATTACGTTTGCTTTTTCTAATGTTGTTGCTCTTGATGTGTGTCCTTTTTCAATTTGTGTTCCTGTAGTCATGGTTGTTTGCGTTATTTGGTTTGGAGGCGATTGTATCACGGATTCGGGGGGGCGCAATAGATTGTTTGCGAACCTGGGTTTAACGGCTGGGGGCCTTGCTTTTTCTAATCGCTCCATGCACTTAAACATTCCATAGCATGATCTACGCATTTCACCATGCTGTTTCGTATCGATTTCATTTTACTCTGCACAGTTTTTGCAGCAGCTGCCTCTTTATCCCTTCCTTTTGATTCATTTAGTTTTAGCCTACCTTCGAATGCTGCAATTTCGTTAACACATCTCATGACAGCTATACCTGTCCCATCGCATTCACATAGTACTTCTCCCCTTTTCCCCATAATACAACGATAAGAACTTCCAGTTGCGGAAACTCCTATGTTTGGACTACTTTTTATAGGCTTTACTTCTTCTTGTGGCTTCCCATTTGGTTTCATTGCGATTTAGATTATTAATAATACGCAAGACGTGATTCTACGTCAAAACAGGCTTCTTGTCAAGACCATGGTACCCGAGACAGGATTCTCTTACATTCTCGTCTCGCTTTGCGAGACTCCGAGGTCGAGGCCTCAAATAGTCGCTTCGCTCCTTTTTCGGTGCGAACCTAGGTTTCTAATCCTGTTCCCATGATATGGATTTAAAAAAGCTTGGCCTTTGGGCCAAGATTTTTTAAATGGTACCCGAGACAGGATTCGAACCTGTGACCTTCGCCTTAGAAGGGCGCTGCTCTATCCAGCTGAGCTACTCGGGCAGAGTAAGCTAATTTCACGGGAAATTTTAGTTGTTTTTCTGGATTAAGTCTAGGGTTTATTGGCTTTCCCCGGGAAAACGCTCTAACCTGTTAATTCTAACCTGTTAACTTTTCCCCGGGGAAATCTCCCCAGGAATTAAAAATCAAGCGGAATCACTCCCCTGACCAACATCAATTCAACAGCAAATGCGATACTGTTGTTTATTACGTGGAACCATATACATGGCCAAATTGACTTCGACCTAATGAACAACAAACTTAAAATTAAACTTAGTATGAAAATCGGAATAAAACTTTCGAATTGAAGATGAATTAGAGCAAACATGAATGCTGTAAGAATTGCTCCTAAATAAGCTCCTATTCTGTTAACTAGTCCTTGAAGTAGGAATCCTCTGAAGAATACTTCTTCTAAAATTGGCGCTATCCCGATGATCACAACGGCTGCTATCATCATGGCTAGGTTTGTTTCTCCGAAAAGAGGTAGGGTTGGTTCTGGAATCTGATAGCCGGGAATTTTGACTCCACCGAAAACAATCAACATACTCATTACGAAAGTGATCCCCAAGTAGAATAAATATCCCAATACTGCCAGACCAAAATTTTCAAAGATTTTAAATTTTCCGAATCCAAAATCTTTCCAATTCCATTTTTTGTGTTTCTTTAAAACGATTGTGACTAAAGGTACTAGAAAAATAATACTTTGCATTAGAAAAAGTCCGAGAATTACAAATTCTTTGCCGCCCAAACCTATTAAATACTCAGTTGCTCCGGAATAAAAAAGTCATAAATCGACAATTATCAAGGATGAAATGGCAACAATTAGAACGATGAAGATATCTTTAAGGGACCAGGGAGCTTGAAAATACTTGTACATACTATAAAATGGTTACGAAATGATTTTACCCAAAACATGCAACTACGTGAAGGCGAAAAAGTATTGAAGATTTATCATCACCATCCAACTCCATTTGCGATTGATTTGATTAAGATTATCGCGGGATCTTTTCCCTTCTTCCTTCTTCTTTATTTGTTTGGGCCGACTATGTCTACAAAAGCTTATGTTATAGCGCACTTGATTGTTATTTTTATTTTCACACTGATCTTGATCTACCAGGCCCTTGTTTATTGGTTGGATAGGATTGTTATTACCAATTTGAGAGTGATTCACGTTGATTGGAAATACCTTACAAAAAGGGACGAGTATGAAGCTGACTTAACTGATATTCAGGATATTTCGACGAAGGAGAAAGGTATTTTGTCTGCCTTTTGGTTGTTGGATTATGGAGATCTTGTACTTCAAACGGCCTCTCATACTTCCATTATTCAGTTCACTGAGGCTCCCGATCCTGAAGGTATCAGACAGTTTATTTACAGAATAAAACCAAATTAATTGATTGTACGCGACGAAGAAAATTCGCAGACCGGACAGCCCGACGAGGCTGAAGGGACTGAGGAGAGGTTGGTATCCCCTTCTACTGTTGTAAGTGAAGAGAACGGGAATGTTTTTGAGAATAAATTGAGACCAAAGGTTTTGACTGAATATGTTGGTCAGACAAAAATAAAAGACAATTTAAGGATTTCAATGGAGGCTTCAAAGAAAAGAGACGAGCCACTTGAACACATTCTTCTCCATGGTCCTCCTGGGCTTGGGAAGACTACTCTTGCAGGGATTGTCTCACACGAAATGGGAGCAAATTTGAAGGTAACTTCTGGCCCTGCTCTCGAGAAACAAGGCGACTTGGCAGCAATAATCTCAAATCTCAATGACGGAGATGTTTTGTTCATAGATGAGATTCATCGTATGAAGTCTGTAGTTGAAGAGATCTTGTATACTGCTATGGAGGATTTTGGCATCGATATCGTTTTGGGGAAAGGACCCTCTGCGAATTCTATGAGAATCAATCTTCCACGTTTCACTTTGATTGGAGCTACCACGAAGACCAGCATGCTTTCATCTCCTCTTCGTGATCGATTCGGTCACAATTACAAATTGGATTTTTATACCGATGAAGAGATCCAGACTATCTTGTTTAGATCTGCAAAGATTTTGGACTGCGGAGTCGATGATGCTGCTGCAATGTTGCTCGCTGGATGTTCACGAAAAACCCCTAGAATCGCAAACCGCCTTCTAAAGAGAGTCCGCGATTATGCAGATTATCATGACAAAAAAACAATTGATGTTGAAGTTGTAAAGGTTGCTTTGAAGGCTCTGGGTATTGACGGAAAGGGACTTGACTCCACTGATCGTGCGATTTTGAAAGATATTATTTTCAAGTTTGGAGGTGGTCCTGTCGGGTTAAATACGATAGCAGCTGCACTTTCTGAAGAAGAAAATACTATTGAGGATATCTATGAACCTTACTTGATAAAGCTTGGAATGTTGGATCGAACCCCTCGCGGAAGAATAGTGACTCCTCATGCTTATAATCACCTTGGTATTGAACAAAAAAGCCTTCTCTAATATAATTCCGTCACAAATATATTAACCTAAAAACATATGAAAAAGTTATCTCTTTTAATGGGCGCTGTGATTCTACTCAGTGGATGCAATCTTTTTGGATTGGCTGGCACTGTAGATGAAGTAACTGGAGTCATTGAAAAACAAGAATCTACTGACGAACAGGCAGGGACTCACCTAATCACTGATGA
>CAZBZZ010000077.1:0-5544 GCA_964496555.1 uncultured Candidatus Peribacteria bacterium | reverse complement strand
AGACATAGTTTTCCGGCATATCTCCGGCATACTCCTTCATATTGTCGAAGAATCCAAGGTATTGCTTGTCATATTCTTCAACATAAACACGTCTGAATTCGGGATCACTAATAAGCTTTTTTTGATCATTTGTATCAATAGTATATTTCTTTGCTGGAGGAGCTGCGTCTTTAGCAACAGTACATGTTAGATCTAAACGACCTAGAACTCTAAGAGTAAACTGATTTTTAGATTCAGGCATTTCAACCAACTCAATTCCTCTTGCATCACGTAATGGTCCAAGGGCGTTGAATTCTGGATTCGCTGGACTGATAATTTCATTAAGGACCAAGTCTGCATAATCCAATTTCATTGAAGCCATTTCATCAAGAACAATATTCCCAGCTGCGCGATCGCACTCTACAAACAAGACTTCACCATCATATCTAACTTCGGCATGTATAAAATCATCAACCGGCTCAGTAAGCCCATATTTTGCCGGCGCGCCCTTTAATTTAATAGGCCCTTCCCATTTATTGTTGTCAGGGTTGTATTTAATAGCAACAGTGCCATCTTCTCCACCAACCGTAATCCTGCCAAGCAGATGTTTCATCCTTATTCTGATAGCAGTAAGCAAGTCTTCCCTGGCATTAGAAGCCGAAGATTCCTTCCCAACTTCATAAGAAGAGACGGGAAGTGCACCTGTACCAGCGTCATTAGCTAAGTAAAATACATAGAATTTCTTTTTGTGTTTATAATCAACTTTTGCAACAACAGGGTACCCACGTACATCCATACCAATACCACGTCCTTCCATAACAGATCCTTTTACATGAAGACCATCCACTTTATCATCAAAAATACCTGATAGCTCCGTACGAGCAGCAACTGCTAATTCTGGTGTTAAAATGAAGTCACGTGAGCTCTCTTCGTACTCTCTAATCTTGCTAACAACATCGTGGATAGTGAAATTTTCACCAGAATACAGGAACTCATCTCTGAAGTTTTTGCCAGTTCTCGGCTGAACATTCACATTATATAATTGCTCTAACCCCTTAAGAGTTACAAACAATTGCCTAGAAGTCTCACTATATAATTTCTCTTTTGCGCTAAGTGGGCCTCCTCTAGAGCCAGGATTTGCACTCACCAAGTCTGCATCAAAAAAACGATTAACACCTTTCTTGGAAATGGGAAGGATCCCTTTTGACGAAGATTTACGGTCAAAGCTTGGATGCCCCTCGGTTATATAACCGTAAAGATCCTTAACACGAGCATCTGAAAGCTGAGTCATTAATCCAACCTCGATACCTTCTTTATACAAAGAAGGACTTCTTGCCAGTAAATCATCAAACACTTCGTATGCAGTATCTTTAATGTCTGCATGGACACCTTTTCCCTGAATTTTTTTCAAATAATCCGGTGCGAAAATAGCCAAGCCACAATACGCGGCTGTACCATACAAAGCAAAGTCCTTGACTCTTTTTCCCCAAACAGAGCTTGAAGACTTTAACTTATCATATATTTTGTAGAAAGCATACGCTGCCACACCATACAAAGCCAACTTAGAGTAATCTCTTTCCTCAACGGCTTTTATGACATCAGATCCAAGCTCGGAAACGCCATCGGTAACTTTGTCAAAAAGCATATCGTGATCTTTCGTTCTCATTTTTTTATCTACAACACCGAGCGAGTCAGCAGCTCTCAAAGCAATATCCTTAATGGTCAAGAAATAGGCATATGCCAAATAAAAGCTAGGATTTTCAGCCCTAAGATCATCCAGGTTTTCACCTGGGAATTGATACAATGTTTTTAATTTTATATTTTTCTTGTCTTTTGTGAGTTCAGTACTGAAAGCATACTTTAATTCACCCTTCATCCAGGCTACATCTGGCGGATACAGTCCGATAACAGTCTTGAAATCATTGCAAACTTGATCCAGGGCATTTTTGTTATTTACTTCCCAAGTTTTTGGGGAAATTTTTCCTTCTCGCACAGCTTTCGCAATTTTATGAGAAAATTCCTTAGCTTTATTTTTTTTCTCTTCAATTCTTTTGTACAGCACGTCTCTTTCTACTTTACTACGTGTCGTTGTTCTAGCTGTTTTACCAGCAGCAGTGGTTGCTTCTACAGCAGCATCAAGTCTTGCCTCATCATCCTCTGGTGAGGATTCATCTAGAGCAGGAGCTGTCTCTGGTGCATCATCCTCAGCCAACCCCACAACCCTCTCCTCCCTAAACAGGTTGAGAAAGAGTCCAAATGTTTTGTTTCGAATATGTTTCATGTTTTGAAAGGTAATATTTTGTTTTTATATTTATTTAAAATTATCAAGAAATTATACCAAATTTCTGGGATTTTTTCAATACCTAATATGCAAAAACTCAAAATCTCGCAAATCTCGCCCACAAAACCACAACTCAAGCTTTCCCACAAACTCAAACCTAACATCCACCCCTGAGTCACTTTAAGTTGATATTTCCGAACCTGCCTGATAGGATGCGAACCGTTATATAAACCCAGTAATTAACCAAATTTAAAATGAAATATGAAGTAAAAGAACTCGCAAAATCGACTGTGAAAATCACAATCGAAGTACCAGTCGAAGAACTCAAAAAACACAAAGAAAAAGCAGCTAAGGACATTTCAAAAGATGTGAAAATTGATGGATTTAGATCTGGTAAAGTGCCACTAGACGTTCTCGAAAAACACGTCGACAAAAAACACATTATCGCTCACGCACTCGAAATTGCTACACAATATTCATACGCAGAAGCGGTCACAAAAGGAAAATTAAAAGTCATCTCACGACCAAAAATTAATTTCACTTCAGACACGACAAAAGAAGACGAACCACTCAAATTCGAAGCGGAAGTTGCAGTTTTACCAGAAGTGAAAGTGAAAGATTACAAGTCGATAAAAATTCCAAAAGAAGAGGTGAAAGTTACAGAAAAAGAAATCGGAGAAGTCGTTGAAGATTTGAAAAAACATTTCAAGGAATGGAAAGACGTTGAGCGCGAAGTGCAAAAAGGGGATAGGGTCGAGACTGATTTTGAGGGATTTGAGCCGCCAAAAAAAGGCGACAAGGACAAAGAGCTGAAAGCAATTCCAAACACAGCTTCAAAAAATCATCCAATTATGGTCGGTGAAAACATCATGGTTCCCGGCTTTGAAGACGCTCTAATCGGCATGAAAAAAGACGAAAAAAAGGAGTTCGAAGTGACATTCCCAAAAGAGTACCATAACAAGGATTTCCAGGGTAAAAAGGTGCTTTTCAAGGCAGAAGTGAAACGTATTGAAGCGGGAGAAGATCAAGATTTGAACGAAGCTTTGGTTGAGAAAGTTACCGGCCAAAAAATGTCAGTCGAAGACTTCAAAAAAGACATAGAAAAAAACGTAAAAGCACAAAAAGAACAAAAAGCGGTCCAAGGACGTGAGACAAAATATTTGGAAGAAATTTTGAAACGCGCTGAGGTAGAAGTTCCAGAACCAATGGTCGAAGAAGAATTGGATTACATTGTGCAAGACATGCAGCAAGATCTTATGCAGAAAGGAATGACTTTGGAAAAGTTTTTGGAGCAAACAAAAATGAAGATGGAAGACCTTCGAAAAAAGTACAAAGAAGAGGCGGAACGAAGGATCAAAACTAGGCTTGCATTGACTCACATTATAGATGCTGAAAAAGTCGAAGTAACAGATAAGGAATTGGAAGATGAGATCACTAAAATGGTCGGATTTTATCCAGAAGAACAGCGTGAAAAAATGCGTGAAGAAATGACGAAAGGCGACGAAAAATTCAAGCTAAAAAACAGAATTTTGCTCAAAAAATTCTTCGATAAAGTGCTAGGCTAGCAAGTCGAAATCGCCGAGTTGTAACCAAAGCACGCACGAGCTGTATAAAAAAAGTTTGCATTTTGAAATAAAAATGTATACATTTGCGTTGTTTTCTGAATAAAAAATGTGCACAGGGCGCACATATTACATCACAGGCAAAATGTTAAAAAAGCTTTTTACTTCAAACGTACGTATAAAGTTGCTCAAGCTATTCCTGTTAGACCAGGAAAAAGAGCACTATATTCGTCAACTCACACGCGATCTTGATGAGCAAATCAACTCTATTAGACGCGAATTGGAGAACCTAAAGAAAGCAGGCCTCCTTCGAAGTAAGACAAAAAATCGAAAGAAATACTATTATGTGAATCCTAATTTCATTTTCTTGAGCGAATTGACTGGTATTTTCCAGAAATCAGCCAGTGCACTCCCGGAAATAGCAAAGAAAATCACTTCATTTGGAGAGGTTAAAGTTCTGATTTTCTCGGGTTTATTTGTAGACAAAAACACATCGGTAGACCTGTTAATAGTAGGGAATATAGATAGAGAAAGACTTACAGACTACTTGAACAATCAACTTCCAATGAAGAGACCGGTGAAATTCACAATAATGACAGAAGAGGACTTCTCTTACAGAGTAGAATGCAAAGATAAATTCATCGTAGATATAGTTAACGATAAAGATAACGTTATTCCGATAAAAAAGCTTGATATTGAATAATTAACCGAGTATACTCCCACTCGATGTTTTTCGTAATTACATAGAAATGACAAATCAAATCATAAAAGAAGTTCAGGCAAAGAATGTGAAGAAAATTCCCACCCTTGAACCTGGAATGACAGTTCGTGTTCACCAAAAGATTAAGGAAGGGGAGAAGCAAAGAATTCAGATTTTTGAAGGTCTAATTATCAAGATTTCGCATGGTTCTGGTATAGATAAAACTTTTACAGTTCGAAAAGTTGTTGAAGGAATTGGAGTAGAAAAAATCTTCCCAATGCATTCACCAAATATTGAAAAAATTGAAGTTAAGAAGAAATCAAAGGTTAGACGCGCAAAACTTTACTACATGCGTGAAAGATTTGGTAAATCTGCTCGTCTTAAAGGTAGATTCTTAACAGAACAAGAGAAGGAAATGGAAGCATCTGCAGAAGAATTAGCTGAAAAACACCCTGAAGCAGTTGAAACAGAGCCTGTTCACCCAGACACTGGAGCTAAAGCGGAAGTGTCGGACGAGGCTCCAGCCGAGGACAAAAATACAAAAAAAGAAGGTGAAGCTCCTGCTGTTGAAGAAAAGCCTGCTCCAGAGGAAAAACCTGCAGAAGAAGCTCCGAAGCCGGAAGCTGAGGAAGCTCCTGCCGAAGATAAAAAATGAAATTAGCAATAATTGGAAATTACGGAGCAAATAATCTCGGAGACGAGCTTATTTTGGAAGGATTGCTAAAAACTGTAAGGGGAATCAAGCCAGCCGCGGGGATCACCGTTCTTTCTGCGAACCCGAAGCAAACTAGTGAGAAATTTGATATAAAGTCAGTTCGTAAATTTCCGGCAGGATTCAGGTCTATCTTTACTTATTTATTTAACGGTCAACTTTCAAAAACGATAAAAGCCGTGAAGAAAGCGGATTTTGTGATTATTGGTGGGGGAGGGCTGTTCGATGACTCTACATTCAAAGCTGTTTGGATATGGACGGTGCAGGCAGCCGTAGCATATCTCTTGAAGAAAAAAGTGATTATGTATGG
>CAZBZZ010000076.1:0-5649 GCA_964496555.1 uncultured Candidatus Peribacteria bacterium | reverse complement strand
TGGGTTTTCTTCTGTCGAACTTGATCTCTCAAAGAGAGAGTTGCCTGAGAATATTGCTGGTTGCAAACCTGTTGCTGACAAACTTAGGCCTCTTGGGATTTCTCTTGAAGTTGAGGATGGTGAGATCGGAAATGCAGCTGCTCTTGCTGATCCAGAAGTTGAAAAAAATATTGCTCAATATTATTCGAAACCTGAGGATTGTAAGAGGTTGGTTGAGGAGACTTCTGCTGATGCGATTGCGTTTTTTGTAGGGAATGGACATGGAAATTATCTGAAGAAACCGATTATTGGATATGATCGGATTAAAGAGATTTGTGATGCGGTTCGGCCTTTGCATGCATATGGAGTGATGCACGGAGGAAGTGGTTTGTCGGTTGAGGATTTCCAGAGATGTGTGGCTAGTGGAGCTCGCAAATTTAATTATGCTACTGCTTTGTCTGATATTTGGTTTGAATATTTCCCTGCTGATCTTCTCGAGAGAATGGATGCGAAAGGGGAAGAGATGAGGAGGCCTCGAAGGAAGGTTTTGGATTTGTTTGAGGAGGAGTGGGACAAGATTGATTTTGCTGAGGCTGAGGTTGCTGTTGCTGATCATCTGAAAATGATGATGGAGCAGGCGTTCGGATGTGCTGGTAAGGCGGAGTTGTATTAATAAATAATCATTTATATATGAAAACTTTCTGCAAATTTCTTGAGGAAAAAGGTGTTTCGGAAGATTTGAAATCAGTTCTTTGTACTTTGAAGGATTCGGTTCGAGTAATCAGTGAGCGAATAGTAACTGCTGAGACGTGCAAGGCTGGAACGGATAATGAATATGGTGAAGAGCAGATGGAATTGGATGTGCTTGCGGATCAATTGATTCAGAAAGAATGTGAAAAGAATGAGCAGATTGGGCTTTTAGCTTCTGAAGAGCAGCCTGATGAAATGAAAGTTGGGGAAGGGGAGTTTGCGGTAGCGTATGATCCTTTGGATGGTTCATCATTGATAGATGTGAATCTTGCGGTTGGGACTATTTTTGGTGTGTATAAGGCGGCGAGTTTTATAGGAGTGAAAGGTGATGATCAGGTGGCTTCTATGATTTCTGTTTATGGGCCTAGGACTACGATTGTGCTTGCTTTGAAGGAGGGGGAAGAGGTTTGGGAATTTACTTTGGGGGCGGATGGGAAGTTTTGTTTAACTAATGAGGATGTTAATGTAGGGGAAGGGAAGATGTTTGCGCCGGGGAATTTGAGGGCTTGTGCGGAGAATCTTAAATATCTTGATCTTGTAACTTTTTGGGCTAGAGCTGAGTATACCTTGAGGTATTCTGGAGGGATGGTTCCTGATATCAATCATATTCTCCTTAAAGGAAAAGGGATTTTCTCTTTTCCGGCTCATTCAAAATATCCTGAAGGGAAGTTGCGATTGCTTTTTGAATGTGCGCCGACAGCTTTGTTGATGGAGAAGGCTGGAGGTGCGGCTACTGATGGTATGCAGAGGATTCTTGAAAAAGAACTTACCGAGTTGGCTCAAAGGACGCCTATTTTTATCGGGAGTAAAGAGGAGGTAGATAGATGCGAGAAGTATCTTAACTAGGACTTGTAAAAACCCTCGTCCTGACGGACGGGCTTTTTGCTGCCATCTTCGAATTCTGCAGTAGCAGAATTCGTCCCTGACGGGACAACTTTTCCCCTCGTGCTTATGCACGGAGGCGTCAAGTTTGGATGACAGTAA
Organism: uncultured Candidatus Peribacteria bacterium; assembly: GCA_964496555.1. Lineage (GTDB taxonomy): Bacteria > Patescibacteriota > Gracilibacteria > UBA1369 > LOWO2-01-FULL-3 > JABILX01. Next base: position 3,936 of record CAZBZZ010000076.1, on the reverse strand, counting down.
AGTGGTAATCTGTAATGGAGGCCGGCTTCTTTCGTTTTATGACTGGAGCATGTTTCTCTTGTTTGACAAGAGGCATGTTTTTGTAGTATAAGTGTAGGCCTATAAACTGGTGTTAACACCTGAAAATGCCATTAGAAAAAGAACAAATAGAGGAGTTAGTTTTGAGGGCGCAAGAAGGCAATGCCGATGCGTTCGCTGAGTTATATGATCATTTTGTTGATCCGATACATCGTTATATCTACTTTCGGGTTCCGAAAGAGGATGCGGAGGATTTGACTGAGCAGGTGTTTTTGAAATCATGGGAAAAAATTAAGCAGTACAAGCCTGGGATGAAGAGCTTTTCGGCTTGGGTGTATAGGATTGCTCATAATCTGGTTGTTGATAGTTATCGATTCAAAAAAGATAAGGAATTTGTTGAGTTGACGCCTAATATTCCGGAGTACAAACGTGAGCACAATCCGATCAAAATGACTGAGCAGAGTTTGCATTCTGACAAACTTAAAGTTGCTCTTTCGAAGTTGAAAGGTAACTATAAACAGATCGTGATTCTGAAATTTATAAATGAATTAGATAATTCTGAAATTGCTAAAGTCTTGAAGAAAAGTGAGGGGAGCGTGCGTATTTTGCAGTTCAGAGCACTGAAGGCATTGAAGCGTGAGCTTAACGATGTTGGGCTTGAAGAATTTGAGTAAAATTTTAAGGAGTGTAACAGAAAACAAATTTTTTACGTTTAAATTACTGAAATGAAGAAAGATACTAATGACATTGCAGGTTGGATCGAAGGGCTAGAAAGGCCCTCTTTAAGCGTCGAAAAGAAATTGGAGATGAAATCGCGGATTATGTCTCACGTGAGATCGCATCAAAAGCAAGAGTGGCAGTTGACTGATTTTGTTTCGCGGAGTGTGACTGATGTAGTACTGACACCTTATGCGAAAACGATGATGAAGGAACGCATTCTCTCATACATCGAAACTGCAAAACAAAAAAGATTTTCGTTTGGAAGCGCCTTGGGTCTATCGAAAAGACTAGCGGGCGCTTTTTTAGCTTTCTTGATGGTTTTCAGTACTTTTAGTTTTGTTGGGATGGACGTGAATGTTGCGTCGGCTGAGAGTTTTACTGTTATTGAAAGTTTGAGAGGGGAGGTTGTTATTGAAAGAGCTGGAGAACAGTATTTTGCTTCTGATGAAATGGAGTTGGAAGAAGGTGACAAAGTGTACACTGGTGAAAATGGGTGGGTTAGTATTAAATTCCTAGACGATAGCGTTGCCCGCTTGAAGGAGGGAAGTCTTATCACTATCAACAAGCTCTTTGAGGATGTTGAGAATCAATCTATCACGAATGTTGAGGTGGAGGTTGCTCATGGTGATATGTGGACCAGGGTCTTGAATTTGTTTGAAGACGAATCATACTTTATGGTCACAGCTGGAGACATGGAGGCATCTACTAAGAAGGCTGCCTTCAATGTTAGTATGGAGGAGGATGTTGCTAGTGTTGAAGTTTATAGCAATGTTGTTCAAACAAAGACTATGCAGGAAGTTGAGTCAGTGAAAGTTAAGACTGGGGAAAAGGCCGAGGTTAAGTCTGAGAGAGTTGTTGTAGCGAAAACTGGGATTGAAGACGATACATGGGTTCAATCTAATCTAGAGAGCGATAAAGCGCATATAGCGAAGGTTGAAGAAGAGGTAGGTGGAGAACTTCGTGATACTGTTGGAACTTTGCCTGAGAGTACTCTTTATCCTTTCAAATCATTGAAGAGTGGAGTTGTTAAATTTTTGACCTTTGATGATGTATCTAGGCAGAAGATTGATTTGGATGTGTCGGAGAGAAAGTTTGTCGAATGGAGTGTGATGATGGATGATGGTGACGTTGGACAGGATGATGCTGAAGAAATCTTTGAGGAATTTGTTGGTGAAGTTGAAAGTTTCAAAGCTGTGATTGAGAATGTTCGAAGTAATGGTGACGTTGAGTATGCTGATGAGTTGAAGACTTATTTGCAGAATAAAATTGGTAATGTTAAAAACGGGCTAAATAATGTTTTGCCTACTTCACCTTTGTATACCGCAAAAGAGTATTTGAATTTTGCTGAAGAAGCTTCTGCTGAGGGTGATGCTGAAAAGGCTGTGATAAAAAAGAAACAAGTAGCATCGAAATTGTCAGAGGCTCAGGATTTGGCTGAGGTAGGGGAGGAAGAATTGGCAGTTCAAGTTTTGGATGATTATGTTGAAGAGACTGTTGTTGTGAATGAAGAGGTTGATGCCTTGTCTGCTGTAGAGGCTCGTGAAGTTGAAGAGGAGATTGCAGATGTTGTTGAAGTGGAAATGGATATGATTTTTTCTATGGAGGAAACTACGGAGGAATTGAATGTTGATATAGAGGTTGTTGTTGAGAATCCTGTAATAACTCCGGTTCCGCAGAGGACGGTTGATTTTGGAGTTTCGGCTACGGGGGTGGGGAGTGATATGAAGGTTTTGGATCCTTTGTTGGATCTTTCCAGATAGGTTTTAGGAAGAGAATTCTCGTAAATGTTGGTTACTAGGCCGAATCATTCAACATGTTGAACGATTCAGTTTTTGAGGGTCATGACCCTCAAAAAAGTAACCAAAACATTTACTCGTTCTTCTCTTTCCTAAAATATGGAAAGGAAAAAGGATCCAAAAAAAGTAGCAGAATATTTCTCATTCTTCTTTCTTCTTCTTCCTTCTGTTTGTGAAGACTCACTCAAAAAGTAATTGGAATATTTACTCGTTCTTCTCTTTCCTAAAGTATGGGAAAAAGATAAGACGGATATAAAGGATTGTGGGGCTCTAGTTTTGTTCAATACGATTTCGAATATTTTCGAGAACCTCGTCAACATCTTCACCGCCAACGTTTTGAATTTCTGGATTTCCTTCGATACTTCCAAAGAATGCGAGATGTTCTGCAGATCCTTCAATTTTAACTTCATGAGTTGTTCCTCCAGCTTCAAGGGTGTGTGTAGTCATAATAAATGGTTAAATGTTCTTATATTGTAAGCAAACTCAGAATAATCCCTAATCCAGTGGCGAAGCCGCCGACTATCCAGAAGCGCATTACGACTTTGGATTCGGGCCAGCCTTTTGCTTCGAAGTGGTGGTGGATTGGGGCGATGCGGAAGACTTTTCTTTTGAAGAGTTTTTTAGATGTGATTTGGATGATGCACGATAGGGTTTCTATCATGAAGATGAATCCGATGAATGGGAGGATTAGGACTTGATCCGTTAGCATGGCGATGACTCCCAGCGTGGCACCGAGGCTCAGGGCGCCGGTGTCGCCCATATAGAAGAGGGCGGGCGGTACGTTGAACCAAAGGAATGCTGTTGTGGCTCCTACTATTACTCCGCAGAATGCAGAGAGGATGAGGAGGCCTTGGAGATATGCGATGATTCCGAATGCTGCGAATGCCATGATGAGCAAGCCTGCTGCGAGGCCGTCGAGACCGTCTGTTAAGTTAACTGAATTTGAAGTTGCTAGGATTATGAATATGAAGAGGGGGATGTACCACCAACCGATGGTGACGTCTCCTATCCATGGGATGTTGATTGAATCGAATCCTAATTTTTCGAAGAACCAATAAGCGCCGACTCCTCCGAATACTGTGAGCCAGATGAGTTTGAATTTTGCGCTGAGGCCTTTTGTTTTTCCTATTCCTTTGATGTTTAAGTAGTCATCGAGAGCTCCTAGTACACCGACGGCGACTAGTGTGAATATTGGGATCCAGGTTTCTTTTCTGTTCAGGAGTGATCGGTCGAAAAATCCTAGTGCTGATGCCAATCTTGATATTAAAATTATTACTAATGTTGATCCCCAGATCAGGATGCCTCCCATTGTTGGGGTGCCTGATTTTTTTGCGTGGAGAGTCGAGAATATTGAGGATTTTTCTCCTGTTAGTGCGTTTTCTCTTATTTGTTTTCCTAGCTT
>CAZBZZ010000075.1:1837-5725 GCA_964496555.1 uncultured Candidatus Peribacteria bacterium | reverse complement strand
GCAAGTCGAATTGGACTGACTGATTATGCTATCCATACTGTTGAAGGTGGAGAAACTCTGTCTGAAATTGCGGAACGATTTGACCTGGGTGTTGAGACTATTATGTGGGAAAACAATATTGGTAATGCGAATATGGTGGTTTCGGGACAAAAATTGGTAATTCCTCCTATAGATGGTGTTAGTTATACAACTGTTGAGGGTGATAATTTAGAGAAATTGGCTAGCAAATATAGTATTGAGCTAGATTCTATCGTTGCACAAAATGATTTAACTACAGATACGTTGGCTATAGGACAGCATCTTTTCTTACCTGATGCGAAGCCTCTTGGGCCTGCCAAGCCTGTTTCTGTGGCAAGCAGTGGAAGTTATGCTACTACATCTACAGTATCTTTATCTGACAGCAGCGATATTCCTGTTGGTGCTAAACCATTTATTTACCCAACTCGCGGTGAAATAACACAAGGATATCGTGGAGGTCACTACGCGCTCGATATAGCAGATGTCAGCAAGCCTCCTATTTGGGCGGCGGCTGGAGGAACTGTTACAAAAGCATCTTCTGGTACGTGGGGAGGAGGTTATGGTAATCACGTGATAATTGATCATGGGAATGGACTTGTGAGTTTATATGCGCATTTGGATCATTTGACAGTATCTGAAGGGCAATGGGTTGAGCAAGGACAAGTGCTAGGACAAATGGGTAATACTGGACGTGTGTATGGTGCGACTGGAATTCATCTTCATTGGGAAGTAATTAAAAATGGCGTTAAGCAATATCCTGGAAACTATTATTAAAATTCCTCGTAGAGTTTTGATGGCCTTGATACGTTGGTATCAGGTTAATTTTTCACCAAATCATAGTGAGAAAGGGAAGAAGCGTTATCCCTTGGGATATTGTAAATACACACCGTCGTGTAGTGAGTATGGTTATCAGGCTGTGGAACGCCATGGAGTTTTGCTTGGCGGCCTAAAAGCTTGCTGGCGTGTGATAAGGTGTAATCCCTGTAGCAAGGGTGGCTACGATCCTTTGAAGTAGTAGAGGCTTGGCTTCTTTTGATATAAAGATTGAACCTTGTTCAACTTGCTCTACAGCACGATTCAAAATGAGGGCTGCTTGACCTCTTGTAATTTCTTTTTTTGGTCTAAATGTGCCATCTTTATAACCTGTTATAAGGTTGTTTTCCTCAGCTGCGACAACGTATTTGTAATACCACTTACCTTTCTCTATGTCTGACAGACTTGTGCTTTTGTTTGAGTATTTGTCTGCATCTATACCCATCATAGAAACTATAACTTTTGCTGCTTCCGCGCGTGATATTGGATCGTTTGGCTTACATTCCCCAGTGTCATATCCTTCGATGGCCTTTTCTTTGTATCCGAATCTAAGGATTTCATAGTGCCATTTTGTAGGGTTTGCATCCGTGCAAAAACTTGATGGAGCTGATGGCATTGGGCCTGCTAAGAAAATGTTGAGCTGACTACACTTGAAAAGAGATAACCCCATCTTCATGAGCTCTGATCTTTTCACTGATTTTGATGGTCTGTATTCGTATCCAGAATCTGTCTCATATCCATTTACTACTCTTCCGTCTTCTGTTGTGTATTGAGAAAGTTCTGTTGCCGCTTCTTTTTGTTCTTGTTTTTTTGGATCAAAGTCTTGGAAGCTGAGTTTTGCTGTGGTGTTTAAGCATGAGAAAATGCTCACTTCTTCTTCTGGTTCTTCTACTTTTGGTTTTGGTTTTGAAGAGCCTCCTCCGCCTGGACCTCCTCCGCCTGGGGGTGGAGCTGCGTTTACAACTGGAGCTGGCTCAGCTTCGCCTTCTGCTGGTGGTTCACACTCTTCCCCTTCGCATTCCGCTTCCCCTTCGTCTGCTTCCCCTTCGTCTGCTGCTGGAACTTCACAATGATCTACATCTAATCCAAGCTCAAATAGTTCTGATAGTTCTTCGTTGCTGAGTGGTTTTGTGAACATAGTTACGTTCTTCATATATCCATTGAAGTATTGTCCGCCGAATTTTAGATCGGCCTCATTGTCTATACTTTCTAGCAATGGAACTGGACGAGCTGGCATGCTACTCTCTTGCCCATCCAAGTATGTTCTAATTTTCCCCTCTGTTCTGTCTAATCTTCCCGCTATAAAGTGCCAATCTCCATCTTGAGCTTGGCCACTGTTAATGTTTGTGTATTTTTCTGGGTCTATCTCTCCATTATATATATAGCTGTATTGAGAAGGGGCATCTAATTTACCCGGTGGATTGTGTTTTTCTGCTTTTGGAGTCCCATCTGCAAACCAAAATATGCTATCCCCACCCCACCCGGCTGCTGACCAAAGATTGTATGACCATCCTTTTTGTGTTGCATATGGACCTTCTTTTTTACCCACAACGTTTGCCTTTTTCTGATCGTTCCAGTCTGTGGTTTTTACCCAAAGAGCTATGGTTATATCATTTCCTCCCATGTTTAATGATTCGCTGTGAGGAATTGTTACTTCGTCGTTGTTTTCCTCATCGCTTATAAATTTTAAATAACCATCTTCCCATTCTGCTCCATCAATGGTTCCATCATCATCTCCTACTGAATCTGAAATTGTGAGGCCTTCTCCTTCGTTAAGTGGCCAGTAATGAGCGAGTCCGTCGAGACATGCAGTTGGGAGCTCTATTTTTTCTAGAGAATCTGGTTCGTCTTCGTCTTCTTTGTCGTCTTCGTCTGGGTCATCTACCACTGGCAAACTCCCTTCTTCAGCATCACAATAAGTGCCTGCTGGCTTCCCGTCGTGGAGAGCTAATATTTCATCTTCTGTTAAGGCTTTGTTGAAATACATGAAGTTTTTCATTCCGCCTTTAAAAGGGTTGTAATTTGCAAGTGCTGCTCCTATGTATAAGGGACCTTGGTTTGAAATGTTTTTATCTTTTGTGTTGGCTTGTGGTGGATCTTTCATAACTGCTACAAGTTCCCCATCTCTGTATGTTTTCAAAACATCAAGGTTTTCAGGATCGTCAGGGTCTCTTTCTAATACTGCTGTAAGCATTTGCCATTCATCGTTTTGGAAAGCATTTCCTGCTGGATACGAACCTGCCATGTAATGGATTTCCCCCTCTCCTGTATAGCCAAATTGAGGTTTATTATTGGCTCTCAATCTGTAGTAGAATTTGTTTGAGTTGTCGACTCTTTTTGAAAAGAATGTGTAATCGTCATGAAAATATTTGTCTAATTCTTCATCGTATATTACTGGGTCGAAATCTTCTGGGTTTATCCATACGTTCAAAGAGAATTCTCCTTCTCCAATGTTTAGATTTTCGTTGTGGAGAGCTTTTAGGTAGGCTGTTTCCCCATTGAAATACAGATGAGTTCCAGCCTCTTCGTCTTCTTGCCAGGTAGAATTGTATATTACTGCATCGTTCCCTGATATTTCGTCCGTGGCTACTTCTCCATCTCCTTCTGCAAGTGGCCAGTATGAGACTAGGCCAGGGAGACAAGTGAAGTCTGGGTCGGGGTCGTCGACTGGCGGTTCGTCGTTTGCTGGCGGTTCGTCGTCCGCTGGCGGTTCATCGTCCGCTGGCGGTTCGTCGTCGACCGGCGGTTCGTCATCCGCTGGCGGTTCGTCGTCCGCTGGCGGTTCATCGTCCGCTGGCGGTTCGTCGTCCGCTGGCGGTTCATCGTCTGCTGGCGGTTCGTCGTTTGCTGGTGGTTCACCTTCTTCCATGATGAAATCCTCAAACAGCCCTACTACTTCATTTGGTGTGAGGACTGCGTTATAAACGTTAACATGGTCGTATTTTGCTGTGATCGGACCAAACACGAGGGGGAATTCTGCTAGAGCGTTGACTTCATCATCAACTGGTGGCTCGTCGTCCGCTGGTGGCTCGTCGTTAGCTGGAGGTTCGTAGTACG
>CAZBZZ010000075.1:1341-1827 GCA_964496555.1 uncultured Candidatus Peribacteria bacterium | reverse complement strand
TATCTTGGTCGTATTCTTCTGCGTTCGGATCTTCGTCGTGGGGGTTTTCTTCTTGAGCGTGTTGTTCTTCATCATCTGGTGGCTCGTCGTCCGCCGCTGGCTCCATCAAAGTGAATTCAAGATAATTCGAATACTCTATTTGGTCGAGTTCATATCCCGGCATAAGTCCTGCTTTTATGTAGACTGTGTCTCCTGAATGTAGCCCCAATTGATTCATTGCGAACTTCACATCTCCGGGCATTAATGGATATGGATCTTGAGACTCTGGATTATATGGATACCCTTGCTCCAATTGCATTTGACTACAATCATCAGAGCTTTCTGTCTTACACATGACTTGCCATAGAGAGAGTGAATCCTCGCCGTTGTATGTTGGGTGTTCTGTGATTGCCATTGCTGAACTTGGCTCTAACAGCTCCCAAGCCCCCATTAAATCTTGGACGTCTGGATCTTTTGCTATTGCGAATATTCCTTCAAAAGTTTCTG
>CAZBZZ010000075.1:0-1331 GCA_964496555.1 uncultured Candidatus Peribacteria bacterium | reverse complement strand
CGGTTCTATGAGTGTAAATTCGAATGAGTTTGATGCTGAAAAAATAAATCCTTCAGGTCCTCCTGTCTCTGTTATTTGGCCTGTTAAATATACTTTGTCACCATAGTTTAATCCAAGATTTTGGTGTGCAGTTTTGTATACAGATCCTTGTTTTACAGATATTGAAAGACTTGCGTCTGAATCCACTTCTTGGCTTAAAAGATACTGACAATTACTTAAGCCTGCATCTTCACATAATAGTAATTCTAGCCAAAGAGGATTTAGGCCAGTGTATGTTGGGCCTTCTACTAGAGCTGAAATACTTTTCACATCGCCTGTTGGAGTCCCTAGTGCTGCCATTTGTAGTTGGTCCGTTTCTGGGTTTATGCCTAGGGTTAGTAATCCGGAGTAAAGGGCCTCTTGCTGTGGCGGTTCGTCTCCTGGTTCGTCTCCTGGTTCATCGCCTGGGGCTCCTCCATCCGAGCCAGCATCTGGTGCAGGTACTGCGGCAAACATCATTTTATTTAAACTTTTTTTCTGTACAATTTGTGGCATCACTGTCCCCGCTACATGAGATCCATTGATGTAAACTTCTGCTTCTCCTTCTTCATTCAAAGTTGCTACTAAATGAGACCATTCGTTGAAATTCATCACTTTAACCTGTGTTTTTTGAGACTGACCTTGTTGTACAAATTCTAATTTCCCAGCAGCGTCCAAATTCAAATCAAAAACGCCTTCCACCCCCATGATTCGGCCTGATTCCTCTGGGTGAATGTACATTTCTACTGATGCTACAGGGTCTGGCAGCTCTATGATTTTTGAGAAAAATCCCTGTGTATTGTCCGCACATGGGGTCGCTGTTCTACATCCTTCTGTCACAAGTTCAGATCCTTCCCATTCCATGTCTGGATCTGTACCTACTCCCTCTTCAATGTTTTCATACATTGCCTCTGGAGCGTCTACCTGTTGCATAATTCCTTTAAAATACTGAGAAATATCCAGGTAATATGCACCGAATGCCAAAGCCAAGATCAAAATCCCACCAAAAATATATGTACCTATGTTTTTTTCTGTGGCTCGTCTTGGGGTTGTTGATCTGGAAGTTGAGAAAAATTATCTTCCATATTTTTTATTTATTTTTGATTTTCAATATTGAATTATACCATATTTTCACCCTTTTCACAATAGGGTTGACTTTGTGAAAGGTGATCTATAAAATGACTCCCTGGCCGGACTTCTATGCGAAGTGGGCCGATTTTTATGGGGTAACACTCTCTCACATGGCAATCAAACGTGCACTTATCAGCGTCTCTGACAAAACAGGTATAGAAGAGGTCGCAAAAAAACTTTCT
>CAZBZZ010000074.1:0-5774 GCA_964496555.1 uncultured Candidatus Peribacteria bacterium | reverse complement strand
CATTTTTTATGGGCATTATAATAAGATTATAACCTTCACTTAGAGATGCATTCGTTCTCTGCACACACCATGTCGCACATGTCCTCATCTGGATAATCTTTACAGCAGTCTGCTGTATCTGAACAATAACCTTCATCTTCTTTTTTTTCTGCACATGCTTTTAGACTCTTAATTTCCTCATTGGTCATTAAATAAAAATCTATAAAGTCAAGAGGCCCTGTTTCTACTTCTCTCTCTTTTGTTTTTTCTTCATAGCCGTCTAAACATTTCCCGAAAATACCGAAACTTGCATGGGCAATCGAGATGTAATCATTAAAATCATCAAATTTTTCAATTTTATCATCTAGACCTAATAACAAAGAAACAAAAAAAGCCAAAAACCCCAAAACCGAAACCAACTCCATCACCAAAACCAGCGCCAACACCAGAACCACCACCAGCTCCAACAATTAAAGAGCCCGAAGCTCCAACACAACCAATCAGCCAACACCCAGAATACAGAGGATGGCAAGTTTCTCAATCAGGAGGAACGAGAGCATTCATTCACGAAATGAAAGACCTACCCCCAGATCAACTAACACCTGGGATAGACATAACCAAAAAAAACGGAGGCATGCTAAGGGGTGCCTTCAGAACAGCCATGGTTAGCCTTCCAAACTCACATCCAATCCACATGGAAGTATTCATGAACAATAGAGAACCCCACGTAAGACTATCACCAACCGAACTAACTCTAGGAAGATGGTTATACAAGCTAGATCAATCAGCAGAAGACCCAAGACTAATCAAATTAGCCCTATTTTTAATACAAAAAGTAGAAGCTGAAAAACAATTATTGAACGATGTAACTGTCAACGAAATCAAAGCAATAACAGGAGCAAGAAACATAGCCGAAGCAGAAAAATTGGCAGCAGAACTTTCAAAAGTTCGCCCATTCAAACTCATTCCACATCAAGATAAGAAAAACACCTTCAGATTCGTTTATGGTAGAGATCGTTTGGAAGAAGCAGTATAATGAAACAAATGACAAAAACCTACCTAGACCACGCCGCAACAACATACGTAGACCCAAAAGTCTTGGAAGCGATGCTACCCTATTTCACTGAGGAATTCGGAAACCCAACTTCAATCTACACACAAGGCCGCTCAGCAAAAAAAGCAATCGAAGACGCACGCACCACAATTGCAGAGCAACTCAATTGCGAATATGGAGAATTAATCTTCACAGGCAGCGGAACTGAAAGCGATAACCTCGCAATCTTTGGCACAGTAGAAGCCCTCACAAACAAACTCAAAAAAGACCCGACCGAACTCCACATCATCACAACCGCAATAGAACACTCAGCAGTTCTAGCCCCATTCAAGAAACTCGAAAAACAAGGCTACCAAGTCACATACATCAAACCAAACCGTGAAGGAATCATCAGCACAGAATCTCTCGAACAAGCCATCACACCACAAACCGTTTTCATTTCAGTTATATACGCAAACAATGAAATAGGAACCGTCCAACCAATCAAAGAACTCGCAGAAACAGCTCATAAACACGACATCATCTTTCACACCGACGCCTGCCAAGCAGGAGGAGCACTCAGCCTCGACACACAAGAACTCGGCATCGACCTCCTCACACTCAACGCAAGCAAAATATATGGCCCAAAAGGCATCGGCTTACTATACAAAAAATCAGGAACTCCACTAGAACCACAAATCCTAGGCGGCGGCCAAGAATCAGGCCTTCGCAGCGGAACAGAAAACGTACCTGGAATAATCGGCCTAGCAAAAGCACTCGAACTCGCACAAGAATCCCGCGAAGACGAATCAGCTCGATTAACAATCCTCCGCGACAAACTCATCAAAGGACTCCTCGACTCACTTCCACGAACATACCTCAACGGCCACGCTACAAAACGCCTCCCAAACAACGCAAACATCTTAATTCTAGACGTAGAAGGTGAAGCACTCTTACTCCATCTCGACGAAGCCGGAATCGCTGTCTCAACAGGTTCAGCCTGCGACTCAAAATCCCTCGAACCTTCTCATGTATTACTCGCTCTTGGCCTTCCAAAAGAAGCCGTCCACGGCACTCTACGCTTCACTCTTGGCAAGAAAACAACAGAAGAAGACATCGACAAAGTTCTCCAGATACTCCCTCCAATAATAGAAAAACTCCGCTCCCTTTCTCCTGTTAAAATTGACGAGAAGAAATTGGGACTTTAGACTAGGAACGTCCTCCCGAACTCAAGTATACCCCCTACTGAAGCTCGGAAAAAAACCCTAACCAACCCACCCTATGCCCAAAATACTTTTCATCATAGCTCCACAAGGCTACCAAGATTTCGAATACGAAGAACCAAAACGTGTCCTAGAGAAAAAAGGCCACGAAGTCATAACTGCTTCAACCACACAACAAGCCACAGGCTCGCTCGGCGGCTCAACCCAAACAGACCTTCTAATCACCGAAGCCAAACACGAAGACTACGACGCCATAGCCTTCATCGGCGGCCCGGGCTCGCCAATCTACTTCGAGAGCCAAACCGCTCATGAACTCGTACGCAGCTTCCACAACGCAGGAAAACCAACCTGTGCAATCTGTGCGGCACCAATAATCCTCGGCAAAGCCGGCCTTCTCCGCGACAAAAAAGCAACTTGCTTCCCCGGCGGCGCAGACCAACTCAAAGCCACTGGCGCAAACTACACAGGCAAATCCGTAGAAAAGGACGGCCACATCATAACAGCAGACGGTCCCCCTTCAGCAAAAAAATTCGGAAAAGTTATAGCCAAGAATCTTTAGCCTCGCGCGTCAATCAAAAGTGCATAATATTCACTTGCCCGACCACCCTCTCATGAATAATATGGGGAATGCACACAAAATCTTGTGCCTCCGTGCTTTCTAAGACACAAAATGTAGTCTTCCCCTCATTTCTGTGAAAATGTCAAATTTTACTGACATTTGTGCCTTTCCTACCCCCATTTTTTAACAACCTGTTCCTATGTCCCCAATCAAAAAAATAAAAAAGCGAGACGGTCGAATTGTTGATTTTGATCAAGATAAAATAACCGAAGCTGTCTGGAAGGCAGCCAACGCAATTGGAGGAGAAGACAAAGCCGTTGCAGAACAAATTTCAAACCAAATCTCAGCAGTACTAGAGGTTTTCTTCAAAGACGAATCTGAAATCCCAACAGTAGAACAAATCCAAGATCTAGTTGAAAAAATCTTAATAGAAGGAGGCCACGCCAAAACAGCAAAGGCATACATCATCTATAGACAAAAAAGAAAAGAAGACCGGGAACAAAAAGAGTTAATGCTTGGAAAAGGAGCAGCCGACAAAACTCTCAGATTCTCAAACAACGCACTACAAGTTTTGAAAAAAAGATACCTACTTAAAGACGAGAAAGGAAACGTACAAGAAACCCCCGAAGATCTAGTCAAACGTGTAGCAGGATCTATAGCAGAAGCAGACAACAAATACGCAGGTGAAAACTCAACAGCAACAGAAGAAAAATTCTACGAACTCATAAAGAATTTAGAATTCATGCCAAACTCACCTACCCTCATGAACGCAGGAACAGGGATAGGACAGCTTTCAGCATGCTTTGTAATCCCAGTCGAAGACTCAATGGAAGGAATATTCACAAGCCTCAAGAACGCAGCTCTAATCCACAAAAGTGGAGGAGGAACTGGATTCTCGTTCTCAAGACTAAGACCGTCAGAAGATGTAGTCAGCTCAACGACAGGTGTTTCATCAGGACCAATATCATTCATGAAGGTATTTGACGCAGCAACAGAAGTTATAAAACAAGGAGGAAAACGCCGTGGAGCAAACATGGGAATTCTCCGAGTAGACCATCCAGATATTTTAGACTTTATCAACATGAAGTCTGACATGAAAACACTTCAAAACTTCAACATCTCAGTCGGAGTCACAGACAAATTCATCGAAGCCCTAGAAAACGATGAAGAGTACGAACTCCTAAACCCACGAACAAAAGAAGTAATAAAGAAACTCCCAGCTCGAATGGTCTTCGACCTCATCATCGCAAACGCATGGAAAAACGGAGATCCAGGAGTAATCTTCATAGACGAAGTAAATCAAAAAAGCCCAGTCAAACATTTGGGAGAAATAGAAGCAACAAACCCTTGTGGAGAACAACCTCTCCTCCCATACGAAAGCTGCAACCTAGGTTCAATAAATCTAAACAAAGCACTCTCAGTAACAGGGAAAGATCTAGATTGGAACAAACTCGAACAAATAGTCTTCACAGCAACTCACTTCCTCGACAACGTGATAGATATGAACAATTACCCAATCCCAGAAATAGCAGACCAATCAAGAAAAACAAGGAAAATTGGACTCGGGATAATGGGATTCGCAGACATCCTGTATCAACTCGACATTCCATACAACTCTGAAGAAGGAATAAAAATGGGAGAACGAATAATGAGATTCGTAGACGAAAAATCAAAAGAGAAATCTATAGCCCTCGCACAAACAAGAGGTTCATTCCCAGCTTGGGAAGGATCTTTTTATCACAAAAACGGCATCAAAATCCGAAACGCTTGTACAACAACAGTTGCTCCAACAGGAACAATAGGAATGCTAGCCGAAGCCTCAGGTGGACTAGAACCAAACTTCGCAATTTCATTCATCAAAAACGTAATGGATGGGACCGAGCTCGTATACACAAACAAATATTTTGAAAAAAGAGCAAAAGAAGAAGGGTTCTATTCAAGAGAACTAATGCACGAAATCGCAAAAGTAGGATCAATCCAAGGATTTGAAGAAATTCCAGAACACATCAGAAAAGTATTCGTTGTCGCCCAAGACATAACTCCTGAATGGCACATCAAGATGCAAGCTGCATTTCAGAAACACGTCGACTCAAGCGTATCAAAAACAATCAACTTCCCACACGAAGCATCAATCAAAGACGTCGAAGGAGCATACCTCCTCGCACACAAACTCAAATGCAAAGGAGTGACAATCTACAGAGATGGAAGCAGAGACAACCAAGTATTGAACATCGGAAAAGTTAACAAAAAAAGTGAAAGCGCACAGACTCCAACGCCAGCACCAACACCTGTTTCTACAGTAGAAACAGTAGAAGCAACCGAGCACACTCCCCCACCTCCACCATCGATAGAGTCAACTACTCCAACAACCGCTCCAATCAACGAAGTAGCCCCTCCACCAATTGCAGAAACCACAGCACCTAGAGAACAACAACAACTCTCAAAACACGACATCTTACAGTCAAAAAAGTGCCCAGAATGCAAGAGTGACGTGCAAATTGGAGAAGGATGTATGCTTTGCCTCTCATGTGGATTCTCAGCATGCACAGTCTAAATCAGTCTTAACCTGATGAACAGGTTGACTTTTCACAGAAAAGTGATATATTACGACCTCCCCAAAAAGGAGGCAAATTACTAACCCCTGAGAAGTGGGACCAGAATTAGCACCAGCTTTGGAAGACAATCTAGACATACAAGATAAACCTGAAGATCAGGAAGATCTGTCGAACACTCCACGCTCATTTGAAAAACAACAAATAAAAGCCCTCAGTCACGAAGACAGAGAGCGAATTCGAAATGGAAAAGCGAGTCTGGACGATATCAAAAAAGAGAGCGAAAAAGCCCGCGAACAAGCAGAGAATTTGATTGAAATGGCAAAAGGCCAAGACAAAATCTCAGACAAAGAAGCAAAAAATTACCAGAAACAATTAAACACTTCATCAAGAAAACAGGAACGAGAAAGCATAGTCGAAGACCTTCA
>CAZBZZ010000073.1:0-5852 GCA_964496555.1 uncultured Candidatus Peribacteria bacterium | reverse complement strand
TTGTAAGTTTGATAGCAGAATTTTGGTTGAGAAAGCTGTTAATAATAGAGAAATTGAATGCGCTGTTTTGGGAAATGATGAGCCTGAGGCTTCTGAGCTTGGTGAAATTTTACCTGCGGGTGAGTTTTATGACTATCATGATAAATATGTTGATGGAAAATCGGAAACACAGGTTCCTGTCTCGGATTTGGATGATGAAAAGAAATTAAAAATGCAGAAATCAGCTTTGGAAGCGTACAAGGCAATGGATTGCAGCGGGCTTTCCCGTGTTGATTTTCTTTTGGACAAAGATTCTGATGAAGTTTATATAAATGAAATTAATACCCTTCCTGGATTCACTTCAATAAGCATGTATCCTCAAATGTGGCAGGCGTCTGGAGTGCCCTACCCTAAGCTAATAGACAGACTTATAGAGTTTGGTTTTCAACGCTTTGATGAGAGGGCTAAAAACCAAATAAGTTTTGACAGCGGCAGCGACTGGTTTAAAGCTTCTTGACGACAGATTGCTGCGTGCGTATATTTAATAGGCTTTTTTGGGCCCTCGTTCCCTATTAATTTTTATAGCATTTTTTAATGCCCCTCTTCCGCAGCAAAAAATCTAAGAACCAAGGAAACGGCAATTTCATTGCTTTAGATATTGGCACAGATGAGGTCAAAGCTTTGTTTGTGGAGAGCGACGGGAAGAAAGGCCGGATTTTGGGAGTGGGAAAACAAAGACAAAAACTTGGGGATATGCAGAGCGGAGCAGTCACTGATATCGCCTCGGTAATTGCAAATTGTCATGCCGCGATACGTGATGCTGAGAGAAGAGCAGGTGGCCGGGCCAATCAAGCAATCATTGGAATCGGTGGAGAATTGGTAAAAGGAGCTACTACGACAGTTTCTTATGTACGTCGTGATCCGACTTCGAAGATCGACCTCGCCGAACTCAAAAATATCGTTCACAAAATTCAATGGAAGGCTTTTGACCAGGTCAGAAGTCAACTTTCGCATGAGACTGGATACAATGAGATCGACGTGAAGTTGATCAATGCAGCTGTTGTAGATGTGCGTATTGATGGATACAAAGTCACAAACCCAATTGGATTCCAAGGAAAGGAAGTGAGTGTAAGTATCTTCAACGCTTTTGCTCCTTTGGTTCATTATGGGGCGCTGCAGACTATTGCTTCTGAAATCGACAAAGAGCTTCTCGCTATCACTGCGGAGCCTTATGCAATCACACGTGCTTTGGATAATGATGATGGGAATTTCGGAGCTGTTTTCATTGATGTGGGTGGAGGGACTACAGATATTGCAGTCGTTCGTGATGGGATGCTTGAGGGTACTAAAATGTTCACCCTTGGAGGACGGACTTTCACGAAGAGATTAGCTCAGAGTTTGAATATTTCTTTCAATGAAGCTGAGGAAATCAAAGTTGCTTATGCTTCTGACAAATTGGAAAAGCAATCTCATAGGATTGTTCGGGAAGCGATGAAGAGTGATTGTGATGTTTGGCTTTCTGGGGTCGCGCTGACGTTGAGTGAATTTGATCATATTGATATTTTCCCATCGAAGATTCTTTTGTGTGGTGGTGGAGCGAATCTACCTGAAATCCGTGAGGCTCTCGAGTCTCGTGAGTGGGTTTCGTCTCTGCCTTTTTCGAAGAAACCTCAAATTTCATTTGTTAATACAAAATACATTCCTACTTTGATTGATGAGACTAAGACTTTGAATCAAGCCGAAGATGTCACTCCCCTAGCGCTCGCGCATCTTGGACTTGAATTTACTCGTGATGAACAAGTCCTCTCAAAAGTTTTGAAAAAAGTTGTCCGCTTAATGCAAATTTAAAAATAGGCCCAAAATATGGCTAAGAAAAAAATTGTAAAAGTCGAGGAGATAAAGGAAACCGCTAAAAGACAGATTAGCGAAGAATTTGAAGCTGGAGATGAAAAAGTGGATAAAAGTCAGGTTATCTCTGCGAAAAAAGTCGTTTATATTGAGATCGACGATGAAGTTACTTCTGTTTATGACAGAGTTCGCAATCTGAAGATTAAACATATTTATTTGGTTGTGCCGCGAAGGGCTGTTCTTTTCCAGAGCATTGTTAATTTGAAAATCTTGAAGAGGAAAGCGGATGATTCTGGAAAATCTTTGTATATTATTACGAATGATAAAAATGGGATTTACTTAGCTCAACAAGTCGGCCTTTCTGTTTATGACAAAGTTTCGACTGAAGGAAAGCCTGTGCTTTTCTCGGCTGAAGATGAAGACGAAAAATTGAGAATTACTCCTTTGAAAGCTAGTGTAAATGCGGTCATTGATGAAGCGCCTACCCGAAGAACTGAACGAAAACTTTCTATCTCTGAGATACTAACTTCAAAGAGATCGAAAAAACGTTCTCCTCTCCCTGGGCCTTCTTTTGGAAGTTCGAAGGTGAAAGATCCTCTTTCTGGACTTGAGAAGAAATCGCCAAAAGCCAAGGCGAAAAAAGAAGAGAATGTTCGCAAACACAGACTTGTGATGGTCGCTCCGAATAAACAAGCGCTCATTGGACTTGCGGCTATTAGTATTTTGATTTTGATGGTTATCTTCTATGTGGCTTTGCCTGGAGCTACTTTGTATCTGACTCCGGCGGCCAGCGTATTGGAAAAATCTGCGAATGTTGTTCTGGCTGAATATGACAAGAACTCTGCTGAGCTGGAGGCTAATACTCCACACATGCTTGCGAGTTATAAGGTGACTTCTCGTGTTGAACGAACGATCACCCATTTCGCTACGGGGAAGGAACTCTCTCCAAATGCTTCTAATGCGAGTGGAAACATTACTATTGTAAATAATGCAAATTATTCTTGGCCACTGGTTGAGGCTACTCGTTTCCAAACAAATGAAGGGCTTGTGTTTAGGATAACTAGTTCTGTCGAGGTCCCTGCGGCTTCTTCTTCTGGGCCTGGAAAAGTTGAAGTTTATGTTGTGGCAGATGCTGAGGATGCTTATGGTCAGATCGTTGGTGAGCGTGGAAATATTGGAGCTACTAAATTCTTCCTTCCTGGTTTGAAAGACTCTTCTAGAAGTGTTTTGAATGGGGAAAGTTATGGAGAGATGACTGGTGGAGTCACTGCTTATAGGACTTATGTTTCTGAAGAGGATATAGAGGCTGCAAAGTCAAAGCTTGCTGAAACTTTGCTCAAAGCTGTAGATGATGAATTGGAGGTTGAAGTCGTGAAGAAAAATGATCTCAATGATACTGATCTAGTGCTACTTGTAGGCGAAGGAGCCCTCTGGACTGGTGATGTGACTGTAAATCCAGTTGATGTGCCTGAGGGAGCTGATATTGATCAATTTGAAGTAAGTGGGTATTTGACTGCTGCTGGTTGGGCTTATAGCCAGACTGAGATGGTCGATCTTCTCACTCAAGAACTCATGATGAAAAAGAGTCCACAAAAAAAATTAGTCCGGGTAAATGAGGATTCGATCACTTACAGAATATTTGATAAGGATACTATCCGGAATAAAATAAAAGTGACTGCAAACATCAAAGGAATTGAGGAATTTGATATCGATCCTGACAAGGAGAATGGAGCTCGTTTGATCAACAAAATCAGAGAGCATATTTTGGGTAAAAACATAGAGGACGCAAAAAGTTATATTCAAAACCTTCCAGAGATAAATAAGGTCGAGATTGATAGTTGGCCTGCTTGGTCTCCTACTGTTCCAAATGTCCCTGACAACATTGATGTTGAGATTAGGGATGCGGTTGGGGTGGAGTAGATCGTGGTCTTGTTGAGACGTTCGCGCGATTTTCTGTTGATCAGGTTTGTTTTGTGGTACAATTTCTAAAGTTAAAATTTAACTCCTATTCCTATGTTTAAAAAAGCTTTAGTTTCGAGCGGAATCTCTGTTTTGATTGGTGTTTTAGTAATGACTGTGAGTGTCGCGTTTGGAGCGCAGGTGCCAACAGGTGCTCCTCCGGGTGATCCGGTTCATCCTACTTTTAGTGGATTGACTGTTGAGGGTGATGTCGAAATCCCTGATGGGACTTTGCATGTTAGTGAGATTACTAATCCTATTGGACATAATAATCTTGAGTTTACGACTCCTGTTAATTTTGCAGATGTTATTATCACTGATAGTGTTTCTCTTCCTGACCCTTTTGAGGCATGGAATATATATGTAAAAACTGCTATTTCAAATCCACTTTCTAGTCCTCAGGTGCCTAATGAGCCTGTTGTTATTGATGATGGGGTAGTTGTGGAAGGAAATATTGATGCTGGAGGTATAGACGCTAGCGGAGACCTTTTTGTAAAGGGAACATCTACTTTTGAAGGAGGATTTGACGGATCATTACAGGGTGGAAGTGGAAGCATGATCTCTACTAACAATGCCAATGTTTCTGGATTGCTTTATGTCAATGATATTGATGTTGGAGGCGATTTAACTGTTGCTACCGGGAATTTATCTGTAGGAGGTCATCTACAAGTGTCTTCAGTTGGGGCTTTTAATACTGAAAGTAGTTCATATGTTAGCGTTAGCCCTGGTTCTTATAAGACTGTTTCTGAGTCATGTTCTGCTGGAACAACTATTGTTTCTTGTGGGTTTAGTAGCACTTCTTCTTATTTGAATGTTTCTCAGTCATATATTAGTGGAAATACATGCTATGTTCGCGCAAGAAACACCATGAGCTCATCTTATTCAGTCAAGGCTGTCTCTAGATGCTGGGATCCTGATAAATAATACCCCTATTGTTCAGATTCAATAGTCTCGAGATTGTTTTTGCACTCTGTTTTGAATTGTTCGCTTTCTATTTGATCACAAACTGTTTCGTCATTGTTCTCTATGGCTTTGTTCGCGAGTATATTGTATTGGCATGAATATTTGTCGTTTTCTTCTAATTGATCGCATATAGAGACATCTTGTTTTTCCAAGGCTTCTTCTTCTATTTTTTTATTGGTTTCTTCAGCTTGTTCTGCCTTTTCTAATACTTTCACCTCATCCTCGCAGTTCTCTTTATATCGATCCAATTTGATATCATCACAGTTAGATAAGTCCATCTCTTCTTTTGCTTTTTTTGACAGAGCCATTGCTTCTACTACGTCTGCACATTCTTCTGATTTTTGACTATTTTCTATTTTTTCACATTCTCCTGCATCACTTGTATTTACTGCTAATTGATATAATTGATCATCCAATAAACTATCCGCATCTATCCCTGAGACAGTTGGCTGATTCACCTCCTCTCCCCCACCAAATAAACCACATCCTGAGAGTGTGAGGATTGAAATTAGAGCCATTGTAAGTATTTTTTTCATAGGAATTTTTGTTAAAAGGTTTTTTTAATCAAGTTTTAGGGTATTATAAGCCCCGCTTTTTTGCAAGATTAACGCGCCGCCAAGTTGCGGGAATATATTATGAAAATTTTGATAAAAACATTAGGGTGCAAATCTAATAGAGCCGATTCTGATCGGCTGGCTAATCAGTTGGGCGATGCGCTTGGAGATGGGGTTGAGGTTGCAGAGGTCAATAATGCTACAGATCACGTGGGTGATTCTGTAGATGCTTGTGTAATCAATACTTGTACTGTGACTCATGTCGCGGATCGAAAGTCGCGGGCACAAATAAAATTATTTAAGAAGAATTATCCTGATGCTCGCTTGGTTGTGATGGGTTGTGGGCCGCGGGTTGATCGGGAGATTTTCGAGCAGATGGAGGTTGATTTTGTGGGAGAGAATGTTGGTGATGTGGTTGGGTTTTTGAAGGGGCTGGATGGATCGCATTCGGCTGACGATGCTGATGGTTCAGTGGCTGGCGTTCGAACCCGTGCAGTTGTGAAGATTCAAGATGGTTGCAACAACTTCTGTACTTACTGCATTATTCCT
>CAZBZZ010000072.1:0-5902 GCA_964496555.1 uncultured Candidatus Peribacteria bacterium | reverse complement strand
CGCAATTTCAGACAGAGTTTCTCCACCTTCAACAGTATGGATAGCATAATCAGTAAGTCCAATTCGACTTGCACAACCTGTTTGAGGGTTGATTTTCATTAAATACCCATCAGAATCAGCTATTAGCACGTCTCAAGGCAGCGAATAAGTATCTATATAATCAGTAGCATAACTCATTGAAATGGTCGAAAAGCTCGATATAGGCGAAATTCCACTAAGTATAAAAAGAGCCCCTGCAAAGAGACCTATTTGGGACATTAATCTCTTATGAGGAGCAATTGGAAGCAAATGGAAGTTAAAAACACCTATAGATTTAAGGTAATTAACATGGAAATAAAGAGCACTAAAGATCCCTTTTACCCACTTTTTCATGACAAACCAAGGTGTGAATACCTTCAGGTGGCGCTCCTTTTGAGCCATTTTGTTCACCTGATCTATCTGATAAACTCCAGTATCTGGCGTCATTGTCATGTTTTTAGTTAGACCCATAAATTATACAGATTTTAAGCTAATTAACCCAAAGCGAGAAAATTGACAGTCGAGCTGGATTATGGTCTAAACTAATTAAATTGTCAAGGTTAAAGAGTGGTTTAAACCTGTTAGAAGCCAAAAAATAGGCCCCAAATTAAAGTCCTCCCAAAATTCCATTTTTAAAAAAATACTTGACTTTTCCTTAAAAAGTACGTCAAAAGCTATTGCCAAAGAACAGTGATTTTGTTAATGTTCCCCCACAAAATTCTGCTCTATTTTACAGATGAATAGAGCTTAGGAAAAATACCTAACCCAAAGAAAATGACCGAAGGAAATTCTCTATACGAGATGATGGCTATCATAGACCCTGAACTAGGGGAAGAAGCTACATCAAAACAAATCGATAAGATCAAAAAATTCATCACAGACCTCGGAGGAAACATAACTCACGAGGATATTTGGGGTGTTCAAGATCTTGCATACAATATCAAAAAGAACGAAAGAGGATATTACGTTGTATTAAATTTTGAGATCGCTGGAGATCAATTGGCAGAATTCAAAAGCGAATTGGCTCTCGAACAAAATCTTATTAGATACATGCTTTTAAAAGCACCAAAATATTACGAATTCAAGACCCTTGAAGATTTAGAAAAAGAAGCTGAAGCAGCAAGACTCAAAAAAGAACAAGAATCAGAAGAAAAAGATCAGAAGCCAGCTCCAAAGCCAGCTCCAAAGCCGGCTCAAAAACCAGAACCAAAAGTCGAAGAAGTGGTTGAAGAAACAGCTCCAGAACCAGAGGTTGAAGAAGTGGTTGAGGAAGTTACTCCAGAACCAGAAGTCGAAGAAGTAGTTGAAGAAACAGCTCCAGAGCCAGAAGTAGAAGAAGTAAAATTATCAGACAAAAAAGAACTTGAAGATGTTGATGCGAAGCTAAAATCAATCATCGACGATCCAGACATATCTCTATAACCTAAATCAAAATGAGATCAGTAAACAAAGTAATACTCGTTGGAAATCTAACAAGAGATCCAGAAATGAGAGAAACTCCAAACGGACAAAAAGTAACAACTTTTGGTCTAGCTACAAATAGAGAATGGGTTCAATCAGATGGAGAACGCAAATCATCAGCTGAATTCCACGAATGTGTAGCATGGTCAAACTTGGCAGAAATCTGCTCAAAATACTTGAAAAAAAGTAAACTTGTATACGTTGAGGGATATCTGAAAACAAGAAGTTGGGAATCTCAAGAAGGAGTTAAGAAATTCAAGACAGAAATCGTAGTTCAAGATATGATTATGCTTGATAAAAGATCAGACGGAGATGCTCCAGCTGAATTAACAGATTCGGAATCATCAGCTCCATCTGAACCAACAGATCCTGAAATGCCTGTAGATACAGAAGAAAACATCTTTTAACCACCATATAAATGCCAACATATAAAGGAAGAAAATGTAAACTCTGCACTGAAAAAGTAAAATACGTTGATTACAAAAACGTAACTTCAATCAGCAGATTTCTTACAAAATTTGGTAAAATTGTACCAAAATACTACAGTGGAAACTGTGTAAGACACCAAAAAATGGTCGCAAATGCAGTGAAAAGATCACGGGAAATGGCTTTGATTCCATTCGTGAAATAAAAGAGCACTTTTAGATTTTATAGATAGAAATCCCCTCTAAAGGATTGATTCCGAGGGGATTTTTTGGTATAATAATATGATGAAAAAAATAAAACAAAACCTAAAAATCAGAAAGGTGAAAAAGACCGAAAAAGCTCTTCGAAAAGCCTTGAAAAAAGAGGCGATTTCTATAGCTAAAGAAGGGAAAAAAACAGCATACGATAATGGTGTTATAACCTGGAAAGCACCTGAATATACCTCCCACAGAAAAGGGTGGTTATGGTATTCAATATTCGTACTGATTTTTGCTGCCAGTTCATATTTGGCATTCATTTACGGATCTTGGTCATTTGCCTTGGCATTAGCAGTTTTTGCGGTTGTATACCTGTTCTCAGACAAGAAAAAACCAAAAAAAGTATCAATAAAATTATCAGAAATAGGAGTGAAAGTAGGAAGCAGGGTCTATCAGTATTCAAGAATCAGAGCATTTTGGGTTGTATACAATCCACCTTTCCAAAAAACACTACACCTCGAAGTATATAACGAGCTCGTATCAGAAGTAGAAATACCTCTGCCAGAAGAAGATCCGACAGAAATTTATCAATTTTTGGCTAAAAGAATTCCAGAATTGGAAGGAAAGGAGCCAGGACTTTTGGATAATTTATCAAAATTACTAAAACTCTAAATATGGGGAAAACACCAAAACAAGAATTAGGATTTAAAGAAAGTGAAGGCAATAAAGCCATAAATATTGTGAAGAAAAATGCCAAGAAAAAATACCAAAAAAGCAGAGCTAAAATAACGAAAGCAGTCAAAAACAAGGCTACAGCAGAAAGATCACCTTTATATCAGTTACATGTTCAAGAAGGGGTAGCCAGAAATTTAAAAATTCCACTTCGTAAAAATTGGGACGATTTTACTGCAGAGCAAAATGCTATTCTTAATGCCCCAACTTCTGAGGCAGAAAAATTGCCTCAACTTCAAAATTTAGTAGAAGAGCTAGATAGAGAACTGCAACTATCGGTTCTAAATGCAGTAGCGGTTCTGGAGAAAATGACCGCTGGAGAAAAAGACTTAACAAGAAAAGGAATAGCAAAATTATTGGTAACAGCAAACGTATATACAGAGATGATGACAACTGGGAAGGGAAGAAAGTTGAGCAAGATCTATGACCAGTTAACAAAATCAACAGAACTTCACTCAAAAGATTGGATTATTTTAGAAGAATTTTTTCTGGATCCAGAGAGATCAAACATTGCATTCTTCGCACTTCTTTCTTGTAAGGAAAAAGTTCAGATGCAATTCGCAAGAAAATTCGTAGAAAAACATACAGACCTAGCAGCCGAATTCATAGACAGAGGAAACTGTAAGGGAATATTTACATCAAATGATGTGAAGAAACTCCTAGAAGCTGCTCAGAAAAAAGACCCAAAAAACAAAAAGGTTGCTCTAGAAATCAAAGATTTCAACAAGTACGAAAAGATTTACAACCAAAGATACAACTCAATGCAAGGAGTCCAAAAAACATATAAGGCCTTATTGCAAAAAGACCAAACAAACCCAGCCCTAAGAAAGTTAACATTCAAAGGGATTGGAAGAGTAATAGGATATGGAGCATCTGTCATGACTATCTTTGCGAATGTAATCGCAAATAGATCACTGTTCATGAAAGATCCAGTAGAAGCTTTGAAGAATCCATATCTATGGGGTGGGATTGGAGGCTTAGCTTATCTCCGAAACTCAGATCAAGGAAAGAAAGTTAAGGACTTCTTCACAGGGTCAGTTACAAGAGAACAAAACGAACGTGAAAAAGCTTTTGGTATGTTTAACGAATTGTTAGGGTACTCAAATGATTGGGCAGAATTCCTAGAAACAGAAGGAGCTCCAGGCCTAATTTACGACTACAAAAAATACCTAAAAAACAAAACAATTGGAAGGCGACTATCGGCTGAAGGATTCATGGAATATTTAAAAAAACACGAACCTCAGAAAAAGAACAAACCAAAATTATCAGACAAATTTCAAGAAGTTTTGACAGACAGAGGATCAAAGAAAGCAACAGAAGATCTCGGAACATTCATGGCAGTATTTACCCAACTAAGAGTCTCAACAGACGACTCATACAGAGAAGCATTAAACCAAAAAGATGAAGCAATCTAGGTTGATACCATTTTTGGAGGATTTGTTTACAGACGTCAAAGAGTCTGGGAAAACGTCGATGGAGTATTTTGATGCCAAAGCAAATAACAAAGAACAATTTCTAGACACAGATCTATACAAAAAATATCTGGAACCTATCAGCGATGGGGAAAAAATTGCAGATGCACTTTTTGAACAAATGGAACAGGACGCCTTGAACGGAATCTCTCACCTATATTTGCCAAATAAAAACGGTAAGTTCTCAAGCGAACAAGTGAGTGTTTTCTACAGATTGATAGACATGTTAATAGAAAAAACAGGAGTGGAATTAAAGCCACTTCCATCAGCAAAAACTATAACACAAGAAACCAGTAAAAGATTAGTAGATGCAGGAAATCTAACAATAGTGACTCCACTTAAACTAAATAAAAAAACAAACCTAATAGAAGGAGAGGTCATCAATTCAAACGATCCAGAAAAACAAGTATTAAAAGTAACCGTTGACCCAAATAAACCAGAAGAAATTTCTTTCGAAGACTCAACTGAAGGCAATGCTTTCAAAGTCGAAAACTCAGATAGTGGCCTTGGGATTTTCATTGGAACAAAGACGGGAGACATAGCTATCTTGATTGGGGCTTCAGTTGAAACAACAAGAACTACCCCTTTAGATGAACAAACGGCTGAACCTTTATCTTTTGACCCAGGAATGGCCTTGGCAGGATTGGTTCCAGGAACAGGTGAACAAGAAGACAAAGAGGACTTGAATATTCCAGAAAAAGACGAAGGTAAATCTCAAATAGAAAGAACGCTTTTGATCCCACAAGAATCAGCGGAACAAGAACAAACTACCCGAAAACAAAGGAGACGAAAACAACTTCCTTACAAGCAAGCAGACGAAGGAGTGGGAAGTCTAAGAATCCCATATGTTGAGAAAATGAATGTGCCTAATAAAAAAGAAAAACCAGGAGAAGCGCCAGAAGGAGTCTCTCCACAACGCCCGGTCGGCAGATTCACGAAAGACGGACTCAAACAAGAAGAAGAAAAAAAACAGAGGGAACAGGCAGGAGTGGAAGAAGGTAGTAAAAAAACTACACCACCACAAAAGAAGAAATCGCCTTTGATGAAGGTATTAGCACCTACGTTAGGGTTATCTGCATTAGGAGGAGTAGGGACAACAATATTCACAATCATAATGTAAACAAGCAATCCAAATTTATATGCAAAAAAGAAATAATAAAAAATGGGTTAGAAGAATAGTGATGGGAATCATCATTTGGATGGTTATGTCGATGGGACTTAACGCAGCTTTTGCGATAAATTTACAACTAAAAGTTGATGGAGCTTGTCCAGGAGAAACAGTTGAAGTTCAAGGTACAGGAGGATCATGTGGAGATCCCACTTCAGATGAAATAAAAAAATGTGAAGGAGACATCTACATCCCAACCGCAGAAACATGTCCAAAAGAAGCAGGAACAGACACCGGAACATCACAAACAGCACAAGAAGCAATTGCAAAACTAGTAGCTGTAATAAAAGCAGTAGAGGAGACTCTGAATAAAATGCTCTGGCCAATCTTATTCTTGATCGGAGGACTCTTGGAAAACGACATATTATTCGGAGGAGGAATGGAGCAACGCCTATACGATATATGGGTGCCAATCAGAAACATCGTAA